>CAZOSQ010000204.1:0-6378 GCA_964582245.1 uncultured Bacteroidales bacterium
GTTTTTTACCACGATGAAAAATACTGTTTCTCGAAAGATAATAAATGGAAGAATCAATATGCATCTCGATTTCCCGAATTGGGGTGGAGTGAGTTTGAGAAGTCAATGGCACTCCTAGAGAAAAAATAAAAAATGTAAGAAAGAGTAGTGATTTTCCCATATTCAGATTTTTTTATTAAAGATAACGATGTCCAGGTAAAATATAGTTTAAAAACCATGAATTTTTCCCATTCAAAGGAGGTAATTTTTAGCTTTTTTATACATTGGTTCAAAAGGCCAACGTTGATTAATTTAGCAAGCAAGCCCTCATACAAATAGGATATTTTACTTTATCAAATAACTTTCAAGGAAGGTTAAATTTCGATCACAACCCAATGGCATAGTAAAACCTTCCATAATATCCCGGGTAAAATCCTTCCATCATAACTCCACCATTTGAATTCATCAGGATATCCAATAAATCATTTTTTGATTTCACGGGTTTGTTGTTAATTTTAAGCACGACAAAGCCCTGTTGCATGTTGGTTTGTTGTTGGATAAGCCCGCTATTAATTTTTGATACCTTTACCCCGCCTTGTATACCATAACCTTTTAATTCCTTGGGAGATAGATCGCTGAATTTAGCGCCAATGGTATTTAATAAATGGTTCACGTCCTTTGAAATAATTTCTGTTTTACCGTATTCATTCTGGAGGATCACCGGGATCTTTAATTCTTCATTTTTTCTTATGATAACCAGGGAGACTTTATTTCCCGGCCTATAACCGGCTATTTTCTCCATTAATTGGGGGGCTCTTGATACACGGGTATCATTGATGGCAATGACTACATCATTTTCTTTTAACCCTGCCTTGTCGGCAGCGCCATTGTTTAATATATTTTTTATAAGAACACCGTCTGTAAAACCAAGCCCTAGTTTTTCACTGATTTCATTGTTAAGATTTGATAGATCGGCCCCGATGAAAGCCCTTTGGACAATCCCGTATTGCATAAGATCGCCCATCACCTTGGAGACAATATTACTGGGTATGGCAAAAGAATATCCCGCAAAGGCACCCGTGGGTGTGGCAATAGCAGTGTTGATACCAATTAGTTCACCTTCCATGTTTACCAATGCCCCCCCGCTATTACCCGGGTTAACGGCAGCATCTGTTTGGATAAAGGATTCAATAACAGCTTCTCCCTTTAAAAGGTTGAGATTTCTAGCTTTGGCACTAATTATTCCAGCAGTTACTGTTGAAGATAAATTGAAGGGGTTTCCAACTGCAAGAACCCACTGACCAACAATTATATCATCGGAATTAGCCAATTGAAGACTATGAAGGTTTTCCGCATCTAATTTTAATAAAGCTAAATCGGTGGATGGATCTTTGCCAATAACTTCTGCTTTATAAGACCTGTTATCATTTAGAATAACTTCCAATGCATCGGCATCTTCGATAACGTGGTTGTTAGTGACCACGTAACCATCGGGGCTTATGATCACCCCTGAGCCGGAAGATTGGCGCACTTGTTCTCTTTCTCTTGGTTGAAAAGGTCGGCCAAAATGAAAACCGAATAGTTCTTGGAAAGGATCATATTCGTAAACAATATCTTTTTTTAGTGATTTAACATGCACTACAGCTTCTACAGATTTTGAGGCTGCAGTAGAAAAGTTTGCCATGGACGATAGGTTGCCCACCTCCATATTCTTTGTTTTTTGAATACCCGTAAGAACTGCCTGATCTTTAGGTTTTATTTCCAGTTGTGGTGTTAGAGCTTTATCTTTCTCATTGTCAATTATAGCGTTAATTCCTGTTTATATTACTCCCCCTATAACAGAGGCTAACAATAAAGGGATATACTTTTTCATGACCTATATTTTTTATGATGAAGATATAAAAATTTATCTTTTGTTGCTGCTTGCTTAACATAGTTTAACAATATTGCCTGATTAATGGCGAAAAATTAATTCCTATCATTTTTAGGAACAAATAACATTAGGTTGAATTTCTTTTCTTGTTTAATCTTGCGTATGGGGGAATGTTATGAAATAAAAACGATCTTTTGGGCTTTTAACCACTTGTATTTTTGGTGGCTTAGGTTGTTATTTTACAGATCTTTAGTGATTTTAAAGAGTAAAATGATCAAACAAATATCGTTGGTTTGGTCAAAATCTAACACCATGGGTTTAGGATGTTGAAGTTAAAAGATATAGGCAAAATATTTTCTTGTTTTTTAAATATAAATTGAGATTTTTTTTTATTTTTGTAACCTTCTATTTTATGAGACGTATAAAAGAAATTAATAGTTCTATATTTTAGTGTTTGTTTTACTTAAGATTGTTTTACTTAAATTATTAAATTATCATGAAGAAATCATTATTAGTTTTAGTTCTTGTTACTTCATTCATGTTTATCACATCTTGTAAGAAAAATAAAGATGATGAAAATGTTGACAATGTTGACAATACAGAACAGTTTAGCAAGCTTTCTGTGGAAGAAAACAAGAAAAAAGTTGAAGAATCGGCTATTGAACTAGCCAATTCAATGAGTGAGTTCAAGGATATTCAAGCTATCGATGTATCTATCGCTCTTTCAGGTTTTCTAGGTACCTCGGATCCATTCGCAACAGATGGAAAGAAATCAAAAGTTTACTTGACAATTGCCGCTATTGCTTCTTTAGACACTGAAGATGGTCTTAAGCGACTTTCCGGCAACCTTAAATCTACTGAAGGCATGAGTAGTGATCCTGAAACTGCACAAGAACTATGGAATGAATGCCTGGGTACTTATACCTGGGATGCAACATTAGAAGATTGGGTGAAAACAAGCAATGCTTCACAAGTGCTGTTTAAGTTTCCTTCAACTGAAAATGAAACTACCAATGATGCTGAACTTGTAGTCTATGGTTACAATAGTGTTATAGTTGCCAATCCTATTGATGATGAATATACCGGGGATCTTCCAGTGGCTTTGAAAATGGATGTTAAGGTAAGCGGTACAACTATTTTAAGTTATGTATATAGTGCGACTTTTAACAATGAAGGAATTCCTTCAGCTATTGCAACAGATTTGACAATCGAAGATTTTAAATTCGATATGGATTTTACAAATAATACCCAAGAAATTTCCGCTAACTATAAAATTATCCATAAAGGTGATATTATCATGGATTTAGGATCTGGTGGAAAAGGTACTTTTACCGAGGAACATGTAAATAATAACATGATTACCCATACAGACACTTGGACTTACACAGATTGGGTTTACAATGAAACCACGGGAGAATATGAAGCTGTTGAAGTTGTCGAAACAAATGAATGGAGTGAACCGGAAATTGAAGAGATAGTAAATTCAGCCAATGCCCATTTCCGGGTTTTTGATATTGAAATAAGAGGAAATATTGATGTTAAATCACTTGGAGATAGGTTAAGGGAAATTTATCCGGATAATCAATCTGATGATTTTGACGATGATAAGGCTGACGCAGATGCTGTGGTTGAAATAAATAAATACCTTGATTTACGCGTGATAGATGTTGCTGCTAAATCAAAAATTGCAGATGTTGAAGCATATATAAAAGAAGAAATCGAAGATTGGGGATCTTACAAGTATATAGATTTTAGACTTGTATTTAGTGATAATTCACCTGTCGACATGGAAACTTATTTTTCTGATGGTTTTGAAACTTTTGTTGCTGAAATAAACAAAATTATTTCTGATCTTAATGCTGAATATGATGCAGGAATTGAAACTATAGAATATTAAAACAGATTCTGATACAATTAATTCATAAGGGAGGTTTGTTATTTACCTCCCTTTTTTAATGACAACCTGGTAAAAAGAGGTTCCATATCCTCCAAAAAGTCCTAAACCATCCCCTTCAACATTTGAATTTATCCCCGCAACAGAAGTTGCAAAAGGATTTCCTGCATTTAATACTTCTTCTTGGTAAGAATTCCAGAATGCGAAATGAGCCTTATCGATTGTACAAAATTTTATGTTTACTGTATCACCCACCTGGAAATACGCGTTTCCTTCTGATGACAAATATGTTTTCGGACCTCTTAAAATTGTAAAGCCAAATTTTTTTCCATTAAAATGAATATCATCCAGTGCCAGAACAAATATTGAATAGTACCTGGATTCAACTCCTTTGATTTGCGTGAAAACGCGATAAAAATTTTTTTCATCGAGAGGGTCTATGAATTCTATATATATTTCCGCTAAAGTATCTTCCACAAATCGATAATAAGCGGTGTCTATTTTAATTGATCGTGGAATAGTGGTAGATGCCCAAGCGTATTTTCCTGCATATTCTGCAGTCATAGTATATGTTTTGCCGTATTCCCCTTTAATTGAGGTACTCTCATAAACAAATGGAGGAAAATAATCATCATTCCTTCGTAATGTTAGAATTTCAGTATTGGATCCATCAGAAAGAGTAACCTTCGCTTGGGTCAAGACCAATTCACGTAAAGATACTGAATCTAAATTCGAAAGATATGGTGAATTAGCGGTTAACACCACCGAGGCTTTTGTTCCTGTTTCGATCCATGCGTCTACAACTATTTTGTCATCCGGGATTGGAAAGTCTAACTCTAGCTCGTTACTGCAGGAAAAACATGCCAAAAACACTGGTATTAACCAAAAGTTTGACAATATTTTATGAATCTTAATCATTTTTTAAAATTTAAATTTCCAACTTATTGACGGAATTATCGGGAAAAGGCTTACTGGTTTTGCTGAAACTTTTAAATAATGGTTATCCAACCCCCCCTTGACCTCAAAGAAAATATAGAAAATATTTGCCCTGTTGTAAATGTTGTAAATGGATAAATCCAATTCCGAGAAACTTCCATTTTTACCAAAGAATTTACGGGTTATAGAAATATCTATCCTGTGATAAGCAGGCAATTTAAATTCATTTATCTTGCCGTACTCGTTTAACAAATTGCCCTGGATCATGTATCTGCCAATAGGTATGGTTAATGATTCACCGGAGTAATAGACAAAAACAGAAGAAATAGACCATTTTTTATTAAGTTTACGGATCATTGCTAACGAAATATTATGCCTCCGGTCATATTTCGCGGGATAAATTTTCCCCTCGTTTATTTCATCAAATTCCCTGGTGGTTCTAGATAATGTATAACTTGCCCATCCTGTTGTTTTTCCTGATTTTTTTCTTAGATAAAATTCTAAGCCATATGATGTTCCTTTGCCAATAGAAATATTGTCATATAACGTGCTCTGTAGGGTACTATTGATGATCCCTCTAATGAATTCCAGCTGGTTTTTCATATCTTTGTAATAGATTTCGCCCGAGAATTCAAGATTACCTTTTAATATATCATGGTAATACCCGGCACTTACTTGGTTACCAATCTGTGGTTTTATTTCCTTGGAGGACGGCAACCAGATATCTGAAGGTAGTGATACAGAACTAGATGTTGCCAAATGAACGTATTGGGCTATATTCATATATGACAGCTTTACCGAAGATGATTTGTTTATTTGATATTTTATGGTCGCCCTTGGATCAAGGTGTTTATAAAATGCCAAGGATTCTCCTTTTTTATAGAATATCGTGTCGGATATTAAACCTATCTCGTCCTTGACTTCTTCAATGAATGGACCTACTTGATTGAAGGCAGACAACCTTAAGCCTACAGTAACTTGAAACCTGCTATTAATAGAATATTCATCTTCAATAAATAATGCACTTTCATAAGCATTCTGGCTATTGATTCCTTTTATATCGAAGAGAAACATTCCTGTTTGCGCATTTATATCATTAGGGACAAAAGAATGGGCAAAAACCTCCAAACCGGATATAATTTTATTGGATGTACCAAATTGTTTAAACTCCGTTTTTATTCCCACGCTTTTCGTTTTTGAATTTAATTCAAACCTGTATTCAGACTGGCTTCCCTCGAGCAGGAAATAATAATTAGAATAGCTAACCGTACTATTTATAAATGAATTTTCATTAAAAACATGCATCCAGGATAATGAAACAACATCATTGCCCCAGTTCATGATGTTTTGAAGATTTACTGATTGTCGAAAGAGATTGTAATTATCCTTACCCAAATAAACCGACAAGTTCAATTTATCTTTTTTTCCTGGCTCAAAAATTAATCCCCCGTTGAAATCATGAAAATAGTACTTGTAATCCCTAAAAAAGGAAGAGGTATTTGATAAAAAAGAATTGAGAACGGGTTTAATCAATAAATCTAAATAGGTGTGCCTGTAAGCAAGCATTATATTACATTTGTTATTCAAAAAAGGGGCATTTACTAAGAATCTTGAGGAAATGAGACCGATTGAACCGGCTAGAGAAAGGGAATCACTTAATGTACTTGAAGATTCAACCGTGACCACGGAGGAAAGC
>CAZOSQ010000205.1:0-6373 GCA_964582245.1 uncultured Bacteroidales bacterium
AGCTCCAGCTCCGTGAAAAACAGCTCCAGCTCCGTGAAAAACAGCTCCAGCTCCGAGAAAAATTACGCATCCTCCTTCACAAAACATTTTGGGCAACCCGAAGAATGGCATTCCCGTAACCTCCCCCATCGAAATAAAATTGGTTTAATCCAGTTTATTACTTTCCATTTAGGCGACAGCTTGCCACAAGATGTATTGCAGAATGTTAGAAGAGAACTGAAAAACCTTTCTGACGAGAAAAAAGAAGCAGCATTACGAAAGAAATATGAAAAATACCTGGACAACGGTTATGGATGCTGTGCTTTAAATCACCCCGAGATGGTACAGGTGATGTTGGAAGCATTAAAATATCATGATGGGAAAAAATACGATCTATTAGCATGGAGCATTATGCCCAATCATGTACATGTACTGATCAGAACCAATGATGACCTGCCAAAAATTATTCAATCATGGAAGTCATATACAGGAAAATGGGCTATCAACAATAATAAAAAATATAATCTGGGTATTCCCAAAGATGCCGATAGCTTCTGGATGCCGGAGTATTGGGATAGGTTTATTCGGGATAAAGAACATTTTAATAATACGGTGAGATATATTTTAAATAATCCCAAAAAAGCAAGTTTAAAGAAAGGAGCAATAGCCTATCGCTTCACGGGTTGTATTCCTATTCTTAGGATGAAGCAGGAGCTTCATCCAACCCAGAAAGAGCTTCTTCCCTCCCAGGTAAAAATGATTATGACCCGTGGCAAAGATGACCCGGAAGAACTATATAATCTTTTGGGTTCAAAAGAATACCGGAAAGAACTTGACCGTCAATTTAAAAATGTCGAGTCCAATTTTAAGATTGCCATTGTGGTTGATATGTGGTTAACCGGGTTTGATGTGCCATTTCTTGATACTATTTATATTGACAAACCCATTCAGCAACATAACCTTATTCAGACCATCTCCCGTGTTAACCGGAGATTTGAAGGTAAAAACAAGGGACTGGTTGTCGATTATATTGGCATTAAAAAGCAAATGAACCTTGCCCTTGCCAAATACAACAAAGGCGATGAAAATAACTTAGAGGATATTGGCGAATCCTTGATTATAGTCCGCAATCACTTGGACTTATTAGCCAAATTATTTCATAAATTTGATAGCTCCAAGTACTTTAACGGCACACCGTTGCAACAACTTAACGCCTTAAACGAAGGTGCTGAATTTGTAATGCAGACCAAGGACAAAGAAACCCGCTTCATGGGTTTGGTGAAACGGTTAAAGGCTGCTTATGATATTTGTGCCGGGAGCGAGAAACTCGTTCAGGAAGAAAGGGATTCCACCCATTTTTATTTAGCTATCCGTTCCATTGTGTTCAAATTAACCAAAGGTGATGCCCCGGATACTGCCCAAATGAATGCCCGTGTCCGGGAAATGATAAAAGATGCCTTGGCAAGCGATGGTGTGGAAGAGATTTTTAAAATGGGAGAAGAACAGGACAATACACAAGAAATCTTCAGTGAAGCCTATATTGATAAAATAAATAAAATAAAACTGCCAAACACCAGGATAAAGATACTCCAGAAGCTGTTAGCCAAAGCCATTGGAGAGATTAAAAAAGTAAACAGGGTAAGGGGTATCGACTTTACAAGAAAAATGCAAACATTGGTAGAACGCTATAACCAACGGGATGAAAACGATGTATTGCGTAGCGAGGTGTATGAAGAAATGGCAGAACAGCTCACCAACCTAATCTGGCAAGTACAGAAGGAATTCTCCGCAGGTGATGAAATGGGAATCGGCTTTGAAGAAAAAGCCTTTTTCGATATTCTGCTTGAACTGTGCGTAGAGTACGATTTCACATATCCCAAAGACAAGATGATTGAGCTGGCTAAAGCTGTAAAAACGATGGTAGATGAGCAGGCTGCCTTCCCTGATTGGAACAAACGGGATGATATAAAATCAGCCTTAAAAGTTGGATTAATCATCCTGCTGGATGAACATGGTTATCCCCCCGTTGAACGGGACGAAGTATATGTTGAAATTTTCGAGCAAGCAGAGAATTTTAAGAAGAATAGACCATGAATACCTATTTAGGAAAATTTAAGTATGAAAGTAAATATGAATTCAAGTGCTTTAGACAAATATAGGAAAATACGGGAGCAAATTAATAGCTATAAAAGCCCTATCCTAAAACAACAGAAAATGTCTTTTAATCGGTGTTTCGTATAGTTCATCCGGGAAAGAAACTTTTGGCATTTCCGGGACAATCTCATCCTTTTTGGATGACCTGCTTATATCTTTCTGCACGTTTCTGCACGTTTTCGAGTAATTTCTTCATAATTGAAATGTTTTTGCATATCGAGAGATAATTGCTTCCCGTAATCCCGGATGAAATCCTCATGCACTGTCTTACACAACAAGAGCATGATTAAATCATGAGGATTCCACGGGTTATATGCAGAATTTGACTTTTTTGCAGATCATGTAATTGAAATACAAATTATTAATATAAATTTAAACGAGTGAAATTGTAAAACTAAATCCGGGTGCTTCCCCGCACTGTAATAATGTTAAAAACAAATATTTTTCTTATTTTTGGCGGGTAAATAATTTATAACCAAAATTTATAAGGACATGATAAATTTCGAGGCGCTCTTTAAAGTCACATATGGCCTGTATATTGTAAGTTCCGGGGATAAGATAACAGGGAACGGGTTAATCTCGAATACCGTTTTCCAGGTAACTTCCGAACCCGCCAAATTCGCCACGTGCTGTAATAAAGACAATCACACCTCGAAAATAATAGATAAACATGGATTTTTTTCTGTTTCTGTCCTTCAACAGGATACCGATCCAAAAATATTTGGAAACCTGGGATATAAAAGTGGCAAAAACATTAATAAATTTGAAAATTTAAATATAAAATACGATGTTACCGGGGTTCCTATTGTTTTAAACAATAGTATTGCATACCTGGAATGTAAAATTGTTGATAAAGTAGATGTGGGAACACATTGGTTATTTATTGGGGAACTTGTTAATGCCCAAATCCTGGATGACAGTCTTGATCCCCTAACTTATGCTTACTACAGGAAAGTAAAAAAAGGCATTGCACCCAAAAATGCCCCTACATATATCGATAAATCAAAACTAGAAAATAAAAGTAACACGAAACAGTTTAGCAAGTATAAATGTACCGCCTGTGGCTATATTTATGATGAATCAAACGAAGATGCTAAATTTGTTGATCTCCCGGATTCCTGGACATGTCCAATTTGCGGGGTGGCAAAAGAAGATTTTATTGAAGTTTAACCAAATAACATATCTAATGGAAAAATCATTAAAAGGCACGAAGACAGAGAAGAATTTATTAAAAGCATTTGCCGGTGAATCACAGGCAAGAAACCGTTATGATTTTTTTGCCAAGGTAGCGAAAAAAGAGGGCTACGAGCAAATAGCGGCTATCTTTCAAGAAACGGCCAACCAGGAGAAGGAACACGCAAAACGTTTCTTTAAGTTCCTGGAAGGTGGTATGACAGAAGTAACGGCAACCTTTCCTGCCGGGATAATCGGGACCACCAGTGAAAACTTAAAAGCCGCGGCAGAAGGGGAAAACGAGGAATGGCAAGACATGTACCCCGAGTTTGCCGAGACTGCAAAAGAAGAAGGATTTCAAGAAGTGGCCACTGCCTTTAAAATGATCGCGAAAGTAGAGGCAGAACATGAACGGAGATTTTTAAAGCTTTTACAAAATATCTCTGAAGATAAAGTCTTCCTGAAAGATGGTAAAGTATGGTGGAAATGCTTAAACTGTGGTTACGTGTATGAATCTCAAAAAGCCCTGGAGAATTGCCCTGCCTGCTTGCACCCTAAATCCTACATGCAGGTGAGAGAGGATAATTATTAGTATTCTCATTAGTTTTACATCGTTCAGTTATTCATTGGTGCAATGGTGTTTTACTTATTTATTTATAAATAATAAAGAAGCAAACCACGCGAACCTTTTTACAAGTTCATGGTTTTATTCTTTCTTTTTGTATAGGAGTTCTAAAATATGTACCGGTCTTATTTTGAGACGGTATTTTTGGGGCAAGATTGCATAAGAAAAACAACCTCTTCACAATGATAGAGAAAAACAAGAAATTCGGAACAGCACCAGTATTTTTTACGGCGATATCCACCATTTTAGGCGCTATTTTGTTCCTTCGTTTCGGGTACGCGGTTGGCACGGTTGGTTTTTGGGGGGTGATTTCAATCATTGTCCTGGGGCATTTGGTAACCATTCCCACGTCATTGGCAATTTCGGAGATTGCTACCAACAAGCGGGTTGAAGGCGGGGGCGAATATTTTATTATTTCCAGGTCTTTTGGATTAAATACAGGGGCAACCATAGGCATAGCCCTGTACCTGTCCCAGGCCATAAGCGTTGCTTTTTATGTTATTGCTTTTACAGAAGCATTCTCTTTCCTGTTCACTTTCTTTGAAAATAGTTACGAAATTATGCTTCCCCGACAGGTAATCAGCATACCGGTCATGCTCATGCTTTCAGTCCTTATACTTAAGAAAGGTTCGAGCTTGGGGGTTAAGGCATTGTATGTCGTAGTGGCGGTCCTGGCAATTTCTTTGGTATTGTTTTTTATTGGCTCCCCGGTTACCGAGATTGAAAATTTCAGTTTAAAAAATGCCGAATTCAGGAACATGGAACAATTTTTTGTCGTTTTTGCAATTATTTTTCCCGCTTTCACGGGGATGACAGCAGGAGTTGGCTTGTCCGGTGACCTTAAAAGACCCGGGAAATCCATTCCCATCGGGACAGTTACGGCTACTTTCATGGGAATGATCATTTACTTTTTCATTAGTTATAAGCTGGCGATTTCTGCCACACCGGGAGAAATGGTGAATAATCAATTTATCATGGGTGATATTGCCATGTGGGGAAAATACATTATCCCGCTGGGGCTTGCCGCTTCTACGTTTTCATCTGCATTAGGATCGGTCATGGTGGCCCCCAGGACCTTGCAGGCACTTGCTGCTGACAGGTCTTTCCCGTTAGGCAGTATTAACCGTTGGCTGGGCAAGAGCAGGAAAATGGACAATGAACCGGCCAATTCATCCTTGATTACCTGCATTATCGCTTTAATTTTTGTTGCTTTAGGAAATGTCAATGCCGTGGCAACAGTCATTTCAATGTTTTTCATGGTCACTTATGGTTCTCTTTGTCTTATTTCCTTTTTAAACCATTTTGGCTCTTCTCCTTCTTACCGTCCCTCGTTTAAATCAAAGTGGTACTTTTCTTTAATCGGTTTTGTTGCTTCCGTTTGGATCATGTTTAAAATTGACATGCTTTACACGCTGCTCGCCTTCCTGGTTATGATATTGATTTATATTTATATTAACTCCTACCATAGAAACCGCAAGGGGTTGACCGCTATTTTTGCCAATGCCATATTTCAGATCAACAGGAACCTGCAGATATTCCTGCAAAAAAACAGGGCAACACGAACTTATAATGAATGGAGACCCAGCGCTATATGTATTTCTAAAAATTCATTCAAAAGGATGAATGCCTTCAGGTTGATGAACTGGATTTCCTATAAATATGGTTTTGGTACCTACTTGCACCGCATTGAAGGATATTATTCCAGGAACACCTACCAGCAATCCATGGATGAATTGGCCAAATTGATAAAGAAAGTAGGAAAAAACAATCACGTTTATATAGACACGATTATTTCCCCCTCGTATACCACGGCCATTGCCCAGTCGATTCAAATACCGGGCATCGCGGGCATGGAAAACAACATGGTTGTTTTCGAGTATGAAAAAGACAATCTTGAAGAGCTGGTTGATATTATTGACAATTTCAACCTTGTTAATTCCGGCAATTTCGATGTTTGCATACTTTCTTGCAGCAACAATCCAGTCAATTATAAGAATGGGATTCATATTTGGATCACAGCCTTTGACGAGGAAAACTCCAACCTAATGATATTGTTAAGTTTTATTATACTTGGACATCCTGATTGGAAAAAGGGGAACATTAAAATTATTAACCTTTGCAGGGAAAACGAGGTGAAAAATACACGCGATCAAATGAACCAGCTAATTGAAAACGGAAGGTTGCCAATTACTTCTCAAAATATTGATATATTGGTACAGAAAGAAAATATCTCCACCAAAACCATAATAAACGAATATTCTGCTGATGCCGGGCTTACCATTATTGGTTTTCGTGAAGAAAGCCTGAAACACGATGAGAAAAAATTATTTGAAGGTTATGATGAATTGGGCGACATACTATTCGTTAACTCGCATAATAAAAAAGCCATTGAATGATATTTCCAAAATGGGTTTAATCATCAATTTTATTATTTGCCATCCA
>CAZOSQ010000206.1:0-6357 GCA_964582245.1 uncultured Bacteroidales bacterium
ACACAATTTCATTTCCCCGGTTACAAACCGCTTCTTCTGTTAAAATTGACAATAAGTACATGGTAAAAGATGATGAATTTACCCGCCTTGTTGCCATTCTCCGGCTTGCAGTACCCTACACGGGACTAATACTGACTGCCCGGGAGCCTTCTCATCTGCGCTTTGAAGTGCTTAAATATGGAGTTTCCCAAGTTGATGGTGGGACAAAAATAGAATTGGGCAGCTATGCTTCCAAGGAAATAAAAACCCAAAATATTGACAGCGAACAATTTTTTATTAATGACTCCAGGACCTTAGACGAAGTAATGAGTGACTTGATTGAAAATGAATATTTACCATCTTTTTGCACAGCTTGTTATAGATTAGGCCGCACCGGGGAACATTTCATGGAATTCAGCGTGCCAGGTTTCATAAAAAGGTTTTGCACACCTAATGCCATATTAACTCTTGCCGAATATCTTGTTGATTATGCTCCAAGAGAAACGGTAGAAAAAGGATGGAAAATTATTGAAGATAATTTAAAAACATTGGAAAATGGTAAAGCTGAAAAGTTAAAAGAACGAATTGAATTGATAAAAAACGGGCAAAGAGATTTATATTTTTAAAAAGTAATCATTTCCAAATTCTTTTCTTATTCAAAGCCTTTTGATAAGCCCTAGCATTTCTAAGATGTTCAGTGTAAGTCTTTGCAAAAGCATGATATCCTGAAAAATCATCCTTTGCACAAAAATAAAGATACTCATGATTACTAAAGTTCAATACAGCATCAATAGCGCCAATAGAAGGCATGTTAATGGGTGCTGGCGGAAGCCCCTTATTCTTGTAGGTATTATAGGGAGAATCAATTTCCAAGTGTTTTTTTAATATCCTTTTTATAGTGAAATCCTGAAGTGCGTATCGTACGGTAGGATCTGCCTGCAAAGGCATGTTCTTTTTAAGCCTATTTATGTAAACTCCAGCTACCTTAGGCCTTTCATCTCTTTTTATGGTTTCTTCTTCCACGATCGATGCCAAAGTCATAACTTCCAATTTACTAAGGTTTAATTGTTTTGCCTTTTCAACTCGCTCTTGCTTCCAAAACTTATCATATTCAGAATACATACGTTCAAAAAATTCCTTGGCTGAAGTATTCCAAAAAAATTCATATGTATTGGGAATGAATATACCCCTTACTGTTTCAGTATTTAAACCAAATTTGGCAAGATAAACATTATTATTTAAAAGCCGGGCGATGGAATTGGAGTCTGCCTCTAAATTTTCCGACACCTGGGAAGCAAGTTCTGCCTTGGTCCTGATATTATTTAAAATAACATTAACAGGATCTTGATTTCCGGAACGAAGCAAATTAATCAATTCATTATTGCTCATTTTGTTTTTTACTCGATACCTACCCGCCTTTACATGGTTTTTGTAATTTTTCTTTTCAGCCAACCACTCAAAAGCTCCCCTGTCAATGATATAATTATTTTGATATAATAAATTCACTACATCTTGCAATCCTGATCCAGTTGGTATGTAAATATATGCTGACTTTTTACCATCAATGGAAACATTCGGCTGGAATATTTTCTTATAAGTAGTATATCCTAAAAATCCTGAATATATTAGAACAACCAGGAAAAAAGAAATAAAAATTTTTTTTATCAATGAAATCCCCTTCTTTTTTTTCCTTGTTTTTTTTCCCATTTCTCTTTTAAAAAATATGTTAATTAATCAAGTAAACAAAAGTTAAAATATTTTTATTGTTTAAATATTTGAATCCAATTTATAAAATATCCACCAAAAAGAAAACAATATAAAAGAATTCCCTGTATAAAACAATAAGGATTTATTTGTCAAAATTATTAATTTAAGCTATTTTAGCACCAGTTGTCTCAATGATATGAAGCTTCAATCCATACACCAGTTTTTTAAAACCCTAAACAAAGATAACCAGGGATTTGTTTTCCGGGGGAATTTCGATAATGATATTATTGAAAAAATTATCGACCTAAGCGTGAACAATACCTCCGAAGGTGCATTTTTAAAGCTAAGCAACCGTTTGTCATTTTTAATGGCTGAATGTTTTCAAAACGTGGTAAGACATGGAATTATTGAAAATGAAGAACCGGATATTATCCCAAAAAGTTTCTTTATCACAAGGGATATTGACTCCTCATTTTATATTTTTTCAGCCAATCCAATTGAAAATGATAATTCCGATCTATTAAAATTTAAACTGGAAAACTTAAATAAATTAAACCCCGATGAATTAAAAATACTTTACAGGCAAATACTGACCAATGATACCATGAGCGAAAAAGGGGGCGCTGGACTTGGTTTAATAGAAATGGCAAGAAAATCCAAGCAAAAACTGGAATTTGATTTTGAAATAATTAATGATGTTTATTCTTATTTTTATCTGCAAATAAAGATCAAGGATAATGAAAACGCTCCTCCGGGAGATTATCTTGAAATAGGATCGTCCATGCAGATGAAAAATATCCTGGAGGATAATAATATCCTGCTGGCATTCAAGGGAAATTTTTCACAAACCACCATATTTCCTATATTAAAAATGATCGATAATGACCTACAACATCAAATGATTCAATATAGGAGAAGAAAAAAAACCTACCACCTGCTTGTTGAAGTTCTGCAAAACATTTCACGTCACGGTGAAATAGTTAAAGATAAACGAGAGGCTATTTTTATAATCGGCTAAGAAAACAACTTATTCTGCATTGGTGTAGGAAATTATATTTTAAATGAACAAGTGGATAAATTAAAATTAAATATAGATCAATTAAACAAGCTGAATAAAGATGAACTCGATGACCTTTACCGGGAAAAATTACGCTCAGGAAAAATTTCTGAAAAAGGTGGTGCCGGCCTAGGTCTTGTTGATTTAGCAAGAGAAAGTAGTGATAAAATTTTTTATGAGTTCATTCCTATCAATGAAAATATTTCTTTCTTTTCCCTCATGATTAAGATATAATGATTCTAATTCTCTTCTTATAACGGTTATCCCTAGGGTAAACTATTCTTAAATTCCAGGTATCGTTCAACAAAATAATCTCCCATGGGTTTACCGATAGATTCCCAATACTGCTTGATCTCTGTTATCCTATTTTCATCTGTTGGATGGGTACTTAAAAATTCAGGAGGGCTACCGCCATTTTGTAATTCCATCATCTTTTCAAAAAATCCTATAATGCCCAATGGATTATGTTCCGTATCTTCTAGGTATCTTACCGAATATTGATCTGCTTCATATTCGTACTCCCTGCTGAATTTTAAAGTTCCTACTCCTTTTGCAAGCTCGGCGGCTATCTCGGCCATTTTCGATGAATTTTTTCCAAGAATAATATCAATTAACGTAGAATAGGTGTATACCTTGGTCATTGTCAATGTGGAATGTCGCCGATCGGCATGGGCAACTTCATGGGCCATAACTCCGGCAAATTCAGCCTCGTTCTCGAGAAAATGAATCAATTCAGTATAAAAGTACAAGTAGCCTCCCGGGGCAGCAAAAGCATTCATAACTGTATCATCAATAATTCGAACTGTCCAAGGAAATTTGTCTTTATACCTGACATCATCAGAATTCAGAATATCATTAAGAATACGATTGACATGGTTATAAGCCGAGGCATATTCCACCGTATCCAACACCTTGTAAGAAGGATCGGCCAAAATGGTTGAATCAAGCTGGCGCCCAAACTCTATATCTTGTTTTAAGGTAAATAAATTGAACTTTTGATCCTTTTTGCAACCTGTAAAACAAGAAATAATTACCAAGAAATAAATCGATGATATAACAAATTTCTTCATTTTTTCGTATTTAATCATGAAACATTCTTAATTCAATAAACATTATCTAAATATTAGAAAGATAGATATTGTTATTTTATAAATAAAAATAGTAATTTTACCAATAAATTATTCAAATAAATCAATTATGATTGTGAAAAAAGTGTTACTCGCTGATGATTCATCTGTTAATAACCTTTTGCTCCAAGATATTCTAGAAGAACATGGTTACCAAGTAGTAGTAGCAGAAAGTGGAAAAAAAGCGTTACAGTTATTGCCCAAGGAGCAACCTGATCTTGTTTTGCTTGATATTATGATGCCGGTAATAGATGGTTTCGAAGTTTTGGAAAAAATCAAGGCTGATGAAAAATTAAAACATATACCGGTGATCATGGTTACAGCCAAAAATTCACCGGTAGATAAAAAGAGATCTATTGATCTAGGGGCAGCAGATTACATTATCAAACCCATTGATGTGGATGACACCATTGAAAAGATTAAAAAAGCTCTTTCAGGATGATTTTCACAAGACTATTTAAGGTCTTGCAATGCCGATTTCATCCTGTTCATGGCTTCTATTAAATTTTCATCTGAATTGGCAAATGATATTCTAATACAATCTGGGTTTCCAAAAGCTTCACCTGGTACAACGGCAATATGAGCTTTTTCGAGAAGATACAAGCCTAGATCGTTAGCAGAATTTATACGAGTGCCTCCATAGGATTTTCCAAAGAAAGAACTTACATCCGGGAAAACATAAAAAGCTCCGCTAGGAGTGTATGTTTTTACACCTTCCATTTTACTAGTCAAATCAACAACCAAATCTCTTCTTCTTTTGAAAGCGGTAAGCATTTCTTTCACGCAAGATTGATCACCATTAAGTGCAGCAATGGAAGCCTGCTGTGAAATGGTTGAAGGACCAGTTATAAGTTGCCCTTGCAGTTTAATACAAGCCTTGGCAATCCACGAGGGACCTGCCATATAACCAATCCTCCAGCCTGTCATCGCATAAGCCTTTGATACACCATTGATGACTATCACGCGATCTTTTATGGAAGGATAATTAGCTGGACTCACATGTTTTCCTACGAAATTGATATGTTCATATATTTCATCGGAAATTATATAAACATGCTTGTATTTTTCCACCACTTTAACAATCTCTCCCAATTCTTCTTCATTATAAATAGCCCCTGAAGGATTAGAGGGTGAACACAACAAGATTGCTTTTGTTTTGGATGTTATTTTTTCTTCAATCTGTTTGGCCGTGACCTTAAAATTTGTTTCAATGGAACTGGGAATCTCGATATTAATTCCCTCTGCCATTTTAACCAGTTCAACATAAGTTACCCAGTATGGAGCAGGTACGATCACTTCATCACCTTTTTCAATTAATGCCAATATGGTGTTGGCCAAGGAATTTTTTGCGCCGCAAGAAACAACTACCTGGCTAGGATCGTAATCAAGTTCATTTTCCCTTTTAAATTTTTCAACAACCGCTTTTACCAATTCAGGAAATCCTTGTGCGGGAGGATAAAAAGTGATATTATCATCTATGGCTTGTTTAGCTGCATTTTTAATATGATCTGGCGTGAAAAAATCAGGTTCTCCAACGCTCAAATTTATCACGTCCACCCCCCTTGCTTTTAATTCACGACTTCTTTGATTGACCGCCATGGTAGCCGAAAGGGACATTCCTTTGACCCTTGCTGAAAGATGTTCCATTTTGTTTTCTATTTTAGTTAAATTATTACCTGTTTACAACAGGATCCAAAAAAGGACAATATTTAATTAGTACCTAATGTTAATTAAGAACACAAAATTAATAATTTTAAAAAGAAATTAATTAATATTGTGCTGGATTAAATCAACTTATAATTTATTTTTTTATGTCCTTATTAATTCAAGTTCTTATTGTCACCATTCCTCCTTTGGCTGTGTTTCTTACAGCTTATTATATGTTAAGATCTTATTTTGATCATGTCCAGAAGAAGACTGAAATAGATTCAAAAAGAGAGAATCAACAAATTATTGTTCCAGTGAAACTGCAAGCCTACGAACGATTAATTTTATTCCTGGAAAGAATTTCACCTGAATCCCTTATCATGAGGGTCAATAAGCCCGGTGAATCTTCTAAACAGTTGCAAGGAGAGATGCTGGCCAATATTAGGGCTGAATTTGAACACAACCTGGCCCAACAAATTTATGTATCCGCAAAAGCATGGGAAATAATTAAAAGTGCCAAAAACAATACGATAAAAATAATAAATACTGCATCTGATCATGTAGACCCTTCCTCTCCTTCCCTGCAGCTTAGCCAGAAAATTATTGAAATGGCCATGAAAATGGAGCGAACACCAACAGGAGCTGCTATTGAATTTTTAAAACAAGAAATAAACGAGTTTTTTTATTAATCGCCCGGTTCCCCCTCCCAAATGGGTCTTGTAGGTTCTTTCTATACGTCAGTGCTGACTCTCCTCAGGTTAAAAGTTACTCGCGGTACCCTGTCCACTCGTTAATATTTCATCATCAACTCGACACATTTTTGAACCTCCATTACGCCGG
>CAZOSQ010000207.1:0-6328 GCA_964582245.1 uncultured Bacteroidales bacterium
GAAAAATTTCTTGTTTTTAAATACTAAAAACACAAGTAACACGGGAACCCCTGTTACTCCCCAGAACATCATGGTTGTTAAAGAAGAAGAATGTAAAATGGCTTTCTTTGAAAAAACAGCCCCTAATGAAGTGAATACAATGGCTGCAAACCTGGATAGTACACCTATCTTATTAATTTTCTCCGCCTTCCCCGGAGAATATTTTAATAAATAGCTTCCTGCAACAATAATAGCAATTCCTAAAACTCCTTTTAACGAAGGTATTTCGCTTAAAAGAAAGAATGAAAAAATCATTGCGACAACCGGTTTAAATGCATTTAAGGGACCAAACATCGACAAATCTATTCGCTTCAATGATTGAACCAGGAAAATATTACCTATGGTATCAAAGATAGCCATTAACCCTATGTTAAGCCAAAAATCAACTTCCATTTCGGTGATTTTAAAACCTGTGAAAATAAAGAAAGGCACCGAAATCAAGGCCAACAAAACATAAGTAATAAAGACAATAAAAAGAGGGTCGGCTTTTTTATTTGTCAATTTTTTCTGGAATACATTCGTGAGGGGACTGGTAATTACTCGTCCCGCAACAAACAACAAGGCTAATACCTGCATACCCAAATACCCTTTAAAAACACGGGATTATACAGAAAAAAAACAACAAATTTATAAAATAAAAGTTATATAATGCTCCAGGTGTTTAAAAGAAGTTAAAAAGATGATTCCCGGTTCTATTACTTATCAGTCCAATTTTATTACTTTTGCAGCTATAAAAAAATATAATAAAAAGTCCAATGATCCTGTTCTTCACGAAAAATAACAAGAAATACACGGCGGTTCAGTTTGAACAACAACCTCAACAAGAGGATATACAAAAATTATCCTGGTTGTTTGGCCAAGCAAAACTAATTGAAAAAAACATATTGGAAGGTCCATTCGTGGGGCCCCGGAAGGAGATGATTACACCTTGGTGTACCAATGCCATTGAAATAACAATGAACATGGGGATAAAAGGAATTAACAGGATGGAAGAATATGAAAATGTATCTTCGGGAAGTCCTATTTTTGATCCCATGCTTCAAGCTGTATACAAGAACCTGGATCAAGAAATTTTTTCCATACATAAATCTCCTGAGCCTATTTTATACATAGAAGATATAGCAGAATACAACCAAAAGGAAGGACTAGCTTTAAACTTGCATGAAATAAAATATCTTGAAAAACTGAGTGAACGATTGGGCAGAAAGTTAACTGATAGCGAAATATTTGGCTTCTCCCAGGTAAATTCGGAACATTGCCGTCACAAAATATTTAACGGGTCTTTTATTATAGACGGTAAAGAAAAGGATCATTCATTGTTCCAATTGATAAAATTGACGACCAAGACACACCCTAACAAGGTTGTTTCAGCGTATAAAGATAATTGTGCATTTATAGAAGGTCCTGTCGTGGAGCAATTTGCCCCCATACGGCAAGATTTACCGGAATATTTCGAGGTTAAAGATTTTAAATCCGTGATTTCTTTAAAAGCAGAAACTCATAATTTTCCTACCACGGTTGAACCTTTTAATGGGGCTGCCACCGGAACAGGGGGTGAAATTAGGGATAGAATTGCTGGTGGGAAAGGTGCTTTTCCTATTGCCGGCACGGCAGTTTACATGACAGCTTACCCGAGGCTTGAGAATGGCAGGGACTGGGAAAAAAACATCGAACCCAGGAAGTGGCTATATCAAACTCCAGGTGAAATTCTTATTAAAGCCTCCAACGGGGCAAGTGACTTTGGAAACAAATTTGGCCAACCCTTGATATGTGGTAGCGTGCTAACTTTCGAACATGAAGAAGACGAAAAAACTTTCGGGTATGACAAGGTGATCATGCTAGCGGGCGGAATCGGTTACGGGAAAAAGAAAGATAGTTTAAAGGATACCCCTAAAGAAGGTGAAAAAGTTATTTTGATGGGAGGAGATAACTATCGCATAGGTATGGGAGGTGGTGCAGTATCGTCAGTAGCTACCGGTGAATATGAAAATGCAATTGAATTAAACGCGGTACAAAGATCTAACCCGGAAATGCAAAAGAGAGTTTATAATGCCATTCGTGCGATGGCAGAATCCGATGAAAATCCAATCGTTTCCATACATGATCATGGTGCAGGAGGACATCTTAACTGCTTTTCTGAATTGGTTGAAGATACGGGTGGTATAATCCGTATTGATCAATTACCAATTGGCGATCCTACCCTATCCTCAAAGGAGATTGTTGGCAACGAGTCACAAGAAAGAATGGGTATAGTGTTGAAAGAAAAGGATACCCGATTACTGGAGAATATTGCTGAAAGAGAAAGAGCCCCTTTTTATATTGCCGGAGAAACCACCGGCAACCATCAATTTACTTTCGTGAACAATAAAAATGGTGAAAAACCCATTGACCTTCAATTGATAGATATATTCGGCAACCCGCCAAAAGCCTTGTTGGAAGATACTACAAAAAAAATCCTTTACAAAAACATACAATATTCTGTCAAAGATTTCGAGAAATATTTAAAAAATGTTTTACAACTGGAATCTGTAGCTTGTAAAGACTACCTTACCAACAAGGTTGACCGTTCTGTTACCGGGAGAATCGCTATGCAGCAATGTGCCGGGGAAATCCAGTTGCCACTTAATAATCTCGGTGTTGTAACCATGGATTATAAAGGAGAAAGCGGTATGGCTACTTCTATTGGACACGCTCCCGTGGCTGGATTAGTTGATCCCGCGAAAGGCTCGATCCTCTCTATAAGTGAATCTTTGACCAACATCATATGGGCTCCTATTGAAGGTGGAATAAAAGGAATTTCTTTGAGTGCCAACTGGATGTGGCCCTGTAAAAACCCAGGGGAAGATGCCCGCCTTTACGAAGCTGTTCAAGCCGCCAGTGATTTTGCCATTCAATTGGGAATTAATATACCCACGGGTAAAGATTCACTTTCCATGACACAAAAATATCCTGGCGGAAAAACTGTTTTTGCTCCAGGAACAGTTATTATCTCGGCCGCTGGTGAGGTTATAGATATTAAAAAGTCTATAAGCCCGGTAGTTAAAAAAGATATTCAATCCGCTTTATTATATATTGACCTTTCATCTGACAATTTTAAACTGGGAGGATCATCTTTTGCCCAGGTAAATAATGTACTAGGAAATGAGGTTCCTACCGTAAAGGATGCCAATTATTTCGCACAATGCTTTGAATTGATTCAAGAATTAATTGGTAAAAACCAAATTTTATCCGGTCATGATATTTCCGCGGGTGGACTTATTACCTCGCTTTTAGAGATGAATTTTGCCAACCGCGAAGGCGGGATGGACATATCCCTATCTGAATTTGAAGAACCAGATGAAATTAAAATTCTTTTTAGCGAAAACCCTGCATTAGTCATCCAGGTGAAAAATATAGAACAAGTGATTCAATCACTTACAGCAAACCATATTGCATATGCTATTTTGGGCAAGCCGACACTTAATCGCCAACTTACCATAGCTGGTAAAAATATGAACTTGGCACTAGATATAAATGAATACAGGGATTATTGGTACAAAACTTCTTATTTATTGGATAGCCGTCAAAGCGGGGAAAAATTGGCATCGGCTAGGTTTGAAAATTACAAGAACCAACCTCTTGACATTCGGTTTACTGAATCCTTCACGGGAAAATTTGAACAATACAGGATTGATCCCAGAAGAAGGGCTAAAACAGGTATAAAAGCAGCTATCATAAGAGAAAAAGGGGTGAATGGCGACAGGGAAATGGCTTGGTCCATGTATTTAGCTGGCATGGATGTGAAGGACGTGCATATGACAGACCTTGTCTCGGGAAGAGAAACCCTGGAAGATATTAACATGATCGTCTTTGTTGGCGGCTTTTCCAATTCCGATGTCCTAGGTTCTGCAAAAGGATGGGCCGGGGCTTTCCTTTATAATGAAAAAGCAAAACAGGCACTTGATAACTTTTATGCTCGACAAGATACTTTAAGCCTGGGTATTTGCAATGGTTGCCAGCTAATGGTTGAACTAGGACTAATCGCACCTGGTCATGAAGTAAAACCAGCCATGTTACATAATGAATCAGGAAAATTCGAATCAGCATTTCTCGGCGTATCCATTCCAAGTAATCCATCTGTTATGCTTGGCTCGTTGGAGGGATCATCCTTGGGCATATGGGTTGCTCACGGAGAAGGAAAGTTCCATCTACCTTACCCAGAAGATAAATATAATGTAGTAGCTAAATACAGTTATCAAGGATACCCTGGAAATCCAAATGGATCACCTTACAATATAGCTGGAATTTGTTCCGATGACGGAAGGCACTTAGCCATGATGCCTCACCTGGAACGCTCAATCTATCCTTGGCAATGGGCTTATTACCCGGGTGAAAGAAATGACCAAATTACGCCTTGGATTGAAGCATTCGTGAACGCAAGGGAATGGATTTCGAAGAAGATAAAGGATTAAATTAATAAATTTATTTCTTCTTTAATTGCTTATTTAATAATGATAAAATAATAATTAACTATTTCATAAATCAAGCAAAGGATATAGATATATTACATGCGTTAATAAAATTTTAGCCATCACCCTATAATTTTCTCATTAAATAAATTACTGTAAATGATTAAATCTGGGATTTACACGTAACCCGGATGTATAATCCTATATCATTGTTTAGCAGTCTTTACTAAACCAGCCGGGGAATTAAAGCTTACCAAATTGCAACCCTTCCTCTAAAAACCCGTATCATACTATAATAGAAACTTGTTTCGAACAGGATGATAATGAGAGATTTAAAAAGGTGTCAGCTGTTTACCCAGCTTGCTGCATATATAATAAAACCTGCCTACCGGGTAGATAATTTTACTACTCCCGGGAGGAAAAAGAATAATAATTTTATAAAAAAACATTCAATCCAATTAACCCACATTGCAAGTATATAGGGGGTAACCCAAGTATCAACCAAAGAGAGGCTATTATCGAGAAAAACTATCTAAAAAAATCACATGAACTTGAAATAAAGAGTTTAAGAGCCATTCAAAAGACGGCCTTGCAGGCATATTTTCTCGGGACAGAAAACTTTCGCTAAAAAATTTAATCGTCATCATCATCATCTTTAAAAGTTCCATACAACGTGAGCTTGATAATTTCTTCTAGACGGTTTCCGGCTGTGATTTCAAGATACGGGAAGCAACCAAGGGTACTTTCACGCAGGCACGTGCCAATTTGAACCCTTGGGCTTTCGAGCGTCTGAACGAAGTTGCCTCGGAAATTCTTCATGAAGGTGCGGAATATTATGTTTGGCATGGGATGCGTACTTTGGCGGTGGATGGTACGAGACTGGTTTTGCCAAACCACCCAAGCATCATCGAAGAATTCGGGCAGCATCAATTTGGCCCCAAAGCGGACAGCACACGCTCTTTAGCCATGGGATCAATGCTTTACGATGAACCAAATAACCATCGACAGTAAACTTGCGCCATATTCATCCAGCGAACGGGACTTGCTTCTCCAACACCTTGATAAAGTCAAGGCAGGAGATATGTTGCTGCTCGATCGGGGCTTACCCCTGTTTCTGGCTTTTGTTTTTGCTTACAGCCAAAGGGATAGAATTCTGTGTTCGATTGAAAGAAGATTGGTGGCTCAAGGTTAAGGAATTCACTGAAACGAGGAAAAAGAGCGAATCGTTTCTTTTTCTCTTCCCAAAAAGGATCGCTAAAAACTAGAATCACTCCCACACATAATAGATACCACCATCGATTGCAGGTGGTAAAAGTGGAACTGGAAAAAGAGATACTTTGCATTTCGCTGACCGATTCCAAAAAATATGAACATGAAGATTTTGAACAACTGTACCATTACCGCTGGAATGAAGAGGAACCCTATAAACTGTTGAAAAGCCGGGTCGGATTAGAAGATTTTACGGGAAAAACGGCAAGGGCAGTGAAACAAGATTTCTTCGCCAAAATCTTCTTAAGAGACTTTGTGCTGCTTATGCACACCCCATCGAAGATGAGGTCGTGGCCGAATACCAGGCTGACAAAAAACGTAAGCATGCACAAAAAATAAACCGTACCAATGCTTTATCTATAACACGAGACATTTTGATTGGAGTGATAATAAAAAAGAAGTATGAAAAAGCTTTGGAGGATTTCTATAGAATAGTGTCGAGTACCCGGGAAATCGTCCGCCCAGGCCGAACTTTTAACAAAAAAACGACCAAAAAAAACTTACTCTATGAATTACAAATGATTATGAAGCCGCCTTAACTAAACGACATTGGCTTTTAATGTATTATTATA
>CAZOSQ010000208.1:0-6312 GCA_964582245.1 uncultured Bacteroidales bacterium
GCGCCTAAAACATTGATATTTAATATTTTTTTCTAATCTGTCAAAGTAGAATTAAATTGAAATGAAAAAAATTAGTATTACCCGTGCATTAAAGGAAGATCATGAGAGGATTAGGGAATTAATGGAAAAGGCCATTAACAGCAAAGAACATTTTATAATTCTAAAGAAGCACTTGCAGGTGCACCACGAGGCCGAGGAAAATATCCTGTTGCATGTTTTGAATCATGACAAGGAGGTAAAAGATGAATCCTTGGAATCGCAAGAAGAACATTATGTAATCAATGCCTTGCTATTGGATTTGGCCGATTTTCCTTATGAAAATGAACGTTGGAAAGTAAAATATAAAGTGTTGGCAGAATATCTTAACCATCATTTAAACGAAGAGGAAGAAGATCTTTTCCCGGGAGCCGAGAAGCAGTTAGATGAAAAACACTTAATGGAAATGGGAAGTAAGTTTAATGAAATACTGGATAAACAATTACCTGTATTGGAAAAATATGCTTTTTAATACATTCCTTGTACGTAAAAACAGAATGTTGCTAATCCTCGATAACCTCTTTTAATAAGGTTGGCGAGACAATAATTTTTTTAATATATTCGAGTGCATTTTCAAGGTTTTCACGGGCACCCTTAGTAAGTTCTTCTTTCATTTCCCATTCATAACCCTTAAGGTGTAAGAGGTATGCATCTGGTATTTTGTTATATATCTCCTGGCAAAGATTTAAGACAAAATTAGGTGTAACGGCATGCATGGTAAAATCTACTTTTGGAGAAGGTATTACGCGGGTAATGTGAAAACCATCCCTTTCTTCAAGCGAAGCGTCCACGAAAATTACCACATCTTTATCGGAGATGTTTGAGGCATCTTCTATATTTAATTGATAATTAGAATCCGTGAAAACATTTGATAATTTTTGATCTTTTATCCATTGATCTATTCGCTCTATAAAAGCATTACCCAGGCCATCATCTTGACGGCCTGGGTTGCCATATCCATAAATTAGAATTTTTTCTTGTTTCAAAAAAACTATTTTTTCTTTTTGTCAATCAATTGATCGTTTGCATCATACAATGAGATCTCTAGGGGCATTTGCCCTATAGCATGTGTGGCGCAACTTAAACAAGGATCATAAGCCCTGATGGCTACCTCGACGGCATTCATCATGCCCTCGGTAATTTCTTTCTGCCCGTTCATCATCTTGTTGGCCACGATGTTTACCGCATTGTTCATCGGTTGATTATTATTCGTGGTGGAAACGATAAGGTTAGCCATGGTTATTTGATCCTGTTCATTCACCCGGTAGTGATGGAACAAGGTGCCTCTTGGTGCCTCGATCAAGCCTATACCCTCGTTTTCCTTGCTTCCTTTCGTGGTCAATTCGCCGGACATTAAGTCAGGATCATTTAACAGGTCCCTGATCATTTCAGCAGAATGGAGAATTTCAATCAATCTTGCCCAGTGCTGGTGCATAGCCATGCTATTGGGTTTTCCATTGGTATATGCCTTGAATAATTCAAATTCTTTTTGTGCCAATGGGGTAGGAATAAAATCTGCATTATTCAACCTGGCCAGGGGGCCAACTGTATACCATCCAGCCTGTTTGCCCAGGTGTTTCAGGTAAGGGAACTTCATGTAACTCCAGGAGCGAACTTCTTCGCTGATATATTTCAGGTAATCGACATAATCGACATCTTTCAAGATAATATTTCCCTCACTATCTTTACCTCGAAGAGCTCCATGATACAAATCAAGAGCCCCGTCTTTTCTTACGAGTGAGACAAAATTAGATGGGAAAGTTGCAAAATTATCAATTAGATCTTTATTTTTTGAATGATAATCCTTGAAGAAATCCAAAGCACCATGTGACCATTGGATCATTTTTTCAATGTTCAATGGATCTGGACCATTTAAAAATTCATCTTTTTCGTTTTGGCTGAGGTGTTTATTAATTCCTCCCGGAATAGCTCCTGTTCCATGAATTTTTTTCCCGGCAGTGGCACGAATAATCTCCTGTCCATATTTCCTCATCATGACGGCTTGAACAGCCAAGTCTTTATTTGTCAATGCAATTCCTATCACATTGCGTATAGCAGGGTCACCATCAACACCAAAGAGTAAGTCAGGTGCCGCCAAATGGAAAAAATGCAGGACATGTGATTGAAACATTTGTCCATAATGCATAAGCCTTCTCATTTTTTCCCCGGTAGGAGTTAATCCATGGCCAGTTCCAGCACCAACAATCATATCTGTTGCCTTTGCTGCTGCAAGGTGATGGCTGACGGGGCATATGCCACACAATCTTTGGACAAGAACGGGGGCTTCCCAGTAGGGCCTACCTTGTACAAATCTTTCAAATCCGCGGAATTCTACAATGTGCAGTCTTGTTTGGCTAACGTTCCCGGTATCATCAAGGTGAACTGTTACTTTACCGTGTCCTTCGACACGGGTTACTGGTTCTATAGTTATTTTTTGTCCCATTATATTCTAATTTTTTTAGTCAAATTTAACAACTTCATATGGCAAATCCATTTCTTTACCAGTGACCAATGCCACCAGGGCATTCCATATTAAGTCAGCTCTTGGTGGGCAGCCTGGGAGGTAATAATCAATTTTCACTATTTCGTGGCATGGATAAACCCGGTCTGTTAGCATGGGTAATTCATCATCATTGGGAATTATTTTTTCGTCATTTTCATCAACCGAAACACAATCTAAGTAAGCCTCTTCTAAGCATTCTTTAATAGGTATGCCATTTCTCATTGCGGGAAGGCCACCCATGATTGCACATTCGCCAACTGAAATAAGTATTTTACAATTCGCCCGAAAATCTTTTAGGACGTGCACGTTTTCACTGTTACAGCATCCACCTTCAATTAATCCTATGTCACATTTTTTTGTGAAAGTCTTTATATCATCTATAGGAGATTTATTAAATTCCACTAATTCGATAAGATCTAAAATTCTTTCGTCAATATCGAGTAATGACATGTGACATCCGAAGCATCCTGCCAAAGATGTTGTTGCTACTACTGGTTTGCTCATTATTTGATCTCCTTATTTTTTGTTTTCAATTTCGCTCCCAATGGGTTTATTATCATATTTTCTTTCTCCAATGGGTGTTTTAAATCCAATTTCCCTAGGTAAAATAGCCCCGACGGGGCATATGTCAACAGCTTTTTGTGCAAGCTCATCGGTCAATTGGCTAGACATATCCGGGTCTATAATAATTTCAACCTTATGGCCTCTTTTTTGGAAGGCAAAAATATTTTTACCATCTTCTGTTTGAACCGCCCGAATACATCTTTTACAAAGAACACACCTGTTATTGTCCCTAATTATTTTGGGATTTGAAGCATCCATATTTCTCATGTTAAACTGGTAAGGATACTTGGGAACCATCATGTTGTACTTGTAACCGAGAGCTTGAAGGTCACAACTCCCACTTGCTTCACAAGCTGGACAAAAATGATTTCCTTCGACGAAAAGGGTTTCAACGATTGATTTTCGCATACCTTGAATCTCGGGTGTGTTATTTTCGATTTGCATACCTTGTGTTACAGGGGTTGTGCATGCAGTCATAAACCTGCCATTTACTTTCACGTTGCAAATTCTACAGGCACCCTTGGGTTTAACCCCGGGAATATTGCACAAGGTAGGAATATAAATACCATTTTCACTGGCAGCATCAACAATATATGATCCTTCCTGTGCCATGCATTCTTTGCCGTCAATATTAAATTTTATCGCCTTACTCATATATAATATTTTTAGAAATTAGATCTTCTTCCAGTGGCTTCACAAGATTCTTTAACTGATTCAGCAAGATCAAAGCCACTGTCAAATTCTATACCTTGCTGTATTTTATTATCATAGATTGTCCTGAAGTTTTTCAAACTGGTCATGATAGGATTGGCTGCTGTTTGTCCCAATCCACAACGGTTTAGTTTCATTACTTTACCCCATTCCAGTAATTCGACAATGTCATTCCTTACCCCATGTCCATTAATTATTTTTTCTAATTTATTCTTCATGAAAACAGGTATGGCACGGCATGGAGTACAAGATCCACATGATTCATCTATAAAAAATTCAGTGAAATTCAACACAACATCTTTTATTAAATCCCTTTGAGAGTTAAAAAAGATGATGGAACCACCGGTTGCCAAATCTTCGTATCCGAGAACCCTGTCAAACTCATTGGGTCCAATCAATGCCCCGGAAGGACCTGCTATTTGCACGGCCTGTACATCGGAAGCTTCTACCATTTTTATAATGTCATTGATGGAAAACCCCCATTCAATTTCATAGATCCCGGGTTTCTTACAATCCCCCGAGATACTGAGAACCTTGGTTCCTGTAGATTCTTTCGTTCCTAATGATTTATACCAATTAGCATCTTTCTGGATTATTTTAACTGCTGCGCATAAAGTTTCCACGTTATTGACCACGGTTGGTTTGTCCATGTATCCTTTTTCCACGGGGAAAGGAGGTCTATCCCTAGGTTCTCCTCTTTTACCTTCTGCCGATTCTATTAATGCTGATTCTTCGCCACATACATAAGCGCCGGCTCCAAATTGGATCCTGATATCAAAATCAAAACCTTGTTTACCGGCAATATTTTTGCCCAAAATATTTTTACCGCGTAAATCATTAAGCACTTCCTCAAGGTATTCTTTCAAGTACCAATATTCGTATCTTAGGTATAGAATTCCTTCGTTGGATCCAACGGCATATGCAGCTATTGCCATACCTTCGAAAACCAGTTCAGGACATTCTGTTAATAATACACGGTCTTTAAATGTTCCCGGTTCTCCTTCATCAGCATTACAAAAGATATATTTGACAGGATCACTGGCTCTTCGGCAGAAATCCCATTTCATTCCGGTTGGAAAACCGGCTCCTCCTCTTCCCCGAAGATTTGAATCTTTCATCACACTAATGATTTCCTCCTGGGTTGAGTTTACACATTTAGAAATACCACTTCCTATTTCATGCTTTTCACCTAGTATAGGACCAGTTTTTATTATATTATTTTTTACTTCTGCTTTAACTAATTCATGTTTATTTTTACCTTCGCCAGTCAATCCAACTAATTCTTCAATGGATTTTCCTGATTTAATGTTCTTGATTAGTTCTCTTGCTTTATCAGCAGTTAGGCTCGTAAAAACATGATTATCTACCAGTGCGGCAGGTTCTTGGTCGCTCATTCCTATACAGGCCGTGTTAAATAGTCCTATTTTACCATCTGGACTGACAGATCCAAACTGGCATCCTGCCTCTTCTTCAAAGGCTTTAGCTACTTCTTCCCTGTTCATCATATTGGCGACCACACTATCATTTAAATAAATTGCAACTTCGCCAGTAGGAGTTTTGGAAAAGAAATGGTAAAAGGATAAAGTCTGTTCCACGTCTGCACGTGAAATTCCTAATAAATTGGCAATTTCCCCTGTTGCTTCATCTGGGATAAAACCGTTAATTCTCTGAATATCAATTAATATATCCATTAATCGGGTTTTATCATGGTTGTAATTTTGGCTGATATTTTGCACAGAATTTCCCATAAAATGTATATTATAAATTTATAATCTTATTGTTAATTATTTCACAACACACAAATTTATATTACTTCTCGATAAGAAGCAAATAGTTTGGAAATTTAGAATGATTAAAAACAAGCAACCTGTTCAAACATGTAATAAAATATAAATCAACTAAATATTTATCCTGAAATTACTCTAAGAAAACATTTTTAAAAAGGATAAAAAAAATCTTCCAGGTTATCTTTTAAAAAAAATGTTTAATCTTCCCTCTTTCATGATTAGGGTAAAATCAAGTAAAATTCCCCGATCAGCACCCTGCACAAATCATGATCCGAACATGGAAATTATAACCAATTTTCTGAATTTATATTGTTGGTGATCAGTTAAAAGTAAAAAATAAATATTGTATAATGAATACAGTATTTAAAGCCAAATGTAAGGAAGCAAATAAATAAAAACTCCTAATAAATGTTTTGAAGTTTTTAAATTTTTTAGAACTGATCCCTGCAATAAAAAACCAAGAATATTAATTAGCTTATGCTCTTTATCATGAAGAATAGCCAATTTTTATTTTCTTCCGGGTATAATTTGTTAAGTAATTGTCAAGATGTTGTTTTAAAAAAATATTACTCAAATATTCTTGTTAAAAACGGTTCTACTGCAATTTTAGTGGAGAAATAATAAAAAATGAATTTTAGTCTGAAAATCAGTACAGGTTGGAAGTTGGAAGCCAGAAGATGGAAGTAAAGATACTTCCGGCTTCCAGCTTCT
>CAZOSQ010000209.1:0-6293 GCA_964582245.1 uncultured Bacteroidales bacterium
TCAACCCGCAACTCTCCAATATAGCGCTGGTGGAGATGTTCACGGTGATGGTATCACCCTGGCAAACTTCGCCACCGTTGGCCGTGACGATTGGGTCGCAATCTACCGTAACAGATACCGAGTCGGCATGTGAACAACCATTTTCATTGGTAACTGTAACTATGTACATCGTGCTTATAGAGGGGCTGACCGTGATGGATGGCGCGGTTTCACCGGTACTCCACTTATAGCTTGTGCCTCCTGTAGCCGTGAGGGTTGCACTTTCCCCTTTGTCAATGGCCACGTCTTCGCCCGCGTTGGCAACTGGGGCAGGATGCACCGTGACAGAACCATTCATCAGGTTGGTATCAAGGATACCATTGAAACGGAAAAAACCAGGGATAAAATTAAGGTATGAATTCCCAGGGTTCACTGCTAAAAATTTGAGTTTGATCAAATCCCCAGCTCCGATAAGTTGTGTGTTACTTGGCCCCGATAATGCAACAATGCCGACTACTGTATCCGCATCAAAATCAAATATCTGGGCTGTTTCATTCAACGTCCCGATTCTGTCATAACTGATATAATCTAGCACTAAAGGATCGAATCTTATACCAAACTGGTAATTATCCAACCCGCAACTCTCCAGTATTGCACTGGTAGAGATGTTCACGGTGATGGTATCGCCCTGGCATACCTCGCCGCCATTGGCTGTGACAGTTGGGTCGCAGTTGACTGTTATCTCGGATGTGTCGGAACTGCTGCATCCATACCCATTGGTATAAGTATATACAATCTCATGGGTACCCGGCCCTGCCGCCTGTGGGTCAAAATTGGGGCTGGTGGTGATGCCCGGGCCGGAATAGGCGCCGCCTTCGGGAGTGCCGCCGGATAGTTCGATGATGCCACCGTTGAGCGATAAGGTATCGAAATCATTTAGAGTGACATCAGGAAGGTGATGGACTGTAACCGAACCATTCACCAGGTTGGTGTCTAATTCATGCTCAAAAGCGACCGTGTTGGGTTTAAAATTCAAGTAGGATGTTCCTGCCTGCCTGGCAATGAAAACAAGCTTTATTAAATCACCTGAACCTGTTAAAAATGTACCATCTTCATCAGTAGATGTTATCCCCACTGCTGTATCGACATCAGCAACATATATGTCAGCCGTTTCATTCAATGTCCCGTTTTGATCGTATCCCAGGTAATCCAATATGTCACCATTAAAACTTAAAGCAAACATATAGCTTCTCAACGCGCATACTTCAGGTATATCTGCTACCGATATATGCACCGTTACGGTATCGCCCACACAGGCTACTTCGGTAGAAGCCGTGACTTTCACTGTATCACATTCGCCGGCAAAAACATTATTTTGTAAACCAAGTAAAAATATAGACAATAAAGTTGTTGACTTAACAACATTCGTTAGGATGTGTATTATTTTTTTCATAACATTATTAATTAAAAATGATTACCTTTTAGTTAGATAGATGTTATTATTCTAAATGGTTTCCATTTTTTAATGAAATATTTTTTATCTTGCTTAAAACCAATATTGCAATCCCACCTGCACACCAAATTTATCGGCATTTTTAATTTGTGAATTTTGGTTAAACCCACTTATATCTTTATGAAAAACGGGTTCTATCATAACGGAAAAGCGGTTGGAGAAAGGATATTCAATGCCAAGACCAAAAATCGAGGTGACAGTGCATTTCTTCTTAACAACATCGGCTAATTTATTTAAGGTTAATGATGATGGCTCTATCACTTGACCATTGGAAGCAACTAACACCTGGAAATAAACACCGGTTTTAATGTAGAATGCAAATTTTTCAGCCCTAAAACGGTATCCAACCAACACGGGTATATTTATAAAATGATATTCTTGTTTTCCTGCTAGATGATTATAGGTTACGGATGTATCAGAATAATGTACTATTCGAGGTTCGGTCAAAATTCCTGGTACAGAATCCCCATTTATGATATAATAATGAACGTTTATGGTATCAAGTACTTCGTATGAGCCAGTATTGATGGTTCGGTTATATTTTTGGTAATCAAACGATGATCGAAGGTTCAGGTAAGTAATTCCTATTTGAAAAAGATAATTGTTTATAATAATATTTTGGCAAATACCGGTGGAATATCCCCTTAAATTGGTGCTTATGCTATCGTGAAACTTATTTGCATACCTTGTCTTTGTATATACGGGAGAAAAATTCACTTCAGAAAAATAACCCATGGCTAATGGGGATTTCTCAACATATTCTTTTTTGATCACTTGTTTTTTAATTATCGTTTTGTTGTCTAGTTGGATAGTATCGTACACGATTGAATCGTTAACTTGCTGGCTTAACACCACCGCTGAAAATAACACGAAAACCAAAAACAAGAAAAACCTCATCTTATCCGTATAATATCTTTCTTTTTCTTTTCCTTGATCCTAACGGTATCTACATGCATTATAGTATCAGTTTTGTAATTCTTTGCCTGTCTTATTTCTTTCCCCTGTTTTACATGTACCGTGTTTATTTTATTGATAAATGAATCTGCTTGCACAGTTATTTTTTCTTGGCGAAAAAATTCTTGATTTTCTATGCTATCATTGGTTGAATGGAACTCACGATGTCTACTGGAAGGCTCGGCAAAGTCATCCATATCCGTTCGTGCATGTGAATGTCCTGTTTTAATATCCACGTTTGCTTCATCTATCGTATCGTTAGACATTTGACCTGTTTGAGTTGTTAATTTATTTTTTGGTTCATGATCAGAGAAGTTCACACCTTTATTATCTCCCATGATTTTATTATCACCACCACCTGTTTTACCGGTTGTGCCAACCCGGGTTGTAACAGTACTTTTTTTTGATTTTTCTACAGGATATTGATTTTGCATGTTTTTTTGCTTTGTTTGAACCGGTACATGATGCTGCTTTATAGAATTATCGTGCTTATTATTCCCGGGTGAATTAACCTGGTATAACCCGTATGATCCCAGTAAAATAATAAAAGTTAAATACCATACATTAAACCTGTACACGTCGAACATAAAGAATTTTTTCATTTTCATCTTCTTGTTCAACTTATCCCAGGTTCCTAGGCCAGGTTCCATTTTCATTTGCCCTTGCCTGTCCTGGTAATATATTTTTAAATATTTATCGAAATCATCCATTATTTACAAGTTGTTAAGCGCTCAATGGCTATTTTTTGAATTTCATTTTTTATAATTCCTTTGGCCCTGAAAAGTCGTGATTTAGATGTATTCTCACTGATATTTAGCATTTCAGCGATTTCGTTATGTTTATAATTATCTATTATATGTAAATCAAAAACAATACGATAATTTACGGGTAAAAGGTCTAGTAAATCAATTAATTCTTTGTCAGTAATATTTGCTTTCACGGCAGCATCAAAATCAAAAGGTTCATTTTTTAAATCATCGGCAATAATTTCACCATCAAAAGGCCCACTATCATCTTGTATAAGAAAATTATCTTTACAATGCTCAATGTCAATAAAATGATTTTGATTACCCACCTTGTTTTTTCTCAGGTAGCTTAGGGCCAAGTTAATAAATATCCTTTTTATCCATCCTTCAAATGAGCCTTTACCTTCAAACTGCTGTATTTTATTAAAAATGATCATAAATCCATCTTGTAAAAGTTCATCTACGTCACATTGCAACCTGACATACCTGTATAGCAAATACATCATTCGCGGGGCATAAGTATCATATAATATTTTATATGCTTTAATATCATGCTTTTTAAGCCTTCTTATTAACAATTCTTCTTCCAAAACTTTTATGTGTTTTTATTTATAAAGACGCGTTAAATTTAAATGGTTGCAAAAAAAAATCATTGGTGCCTGATTGAAAATCGGATTATTTATTTGACCCTCATGCTCTATTTAGCTATCAACCCTGCAACAATAATTTCTTCTTTTGAACAGCGCCTTTTTTAAGGGAGCCTCTTTATGTATTGTCTTATTTGTAGGTTTTGGTGTTTTCCCGGTATTTATAAACATTGAACACTTCTTGGAAAACCAATTTTAGCATTAAAGGCACAATTTACTACCCCGGTTTAAATTCCAAAAATAAAGAAAAAAAATTTGATAAATGCATAACCTCTATTATTTTGTCATGGATTTACTTCAACCCGGAACCGAGGACAAGGGACGAGCTCAGCGAAGCTAAAATCGCTGGGTCGGCCGACCGCTCATATTCTTATATATTGGAAGCTGGGCGTTTTTCATCGAAATAGTTTAAGATAGCTATCAAAGACATACATACGACCTCTTTGTCCGCCTGTTATCTCTTTTAGAACATCCATTTTCTCTAAATCGAAAATCAACTTGTAAGATGATGGCATTGAAATATCAGCAATTTCATGTACTTTATCTGCATTTATAACTGGTCGTTTATACAAATAGTCAACTATTCTTTTAGCATTTGCGGCTCTGCTACCTAAATTCTGCAAGTTAACTTCTATCTTTTTTTGTAGTTGAAGTATATTGTCAAAAGTAACAATCCCATTTTTTGCTGTTTCAATAACACCAACTAAAAAAAACTTATACCATTGATTCAAATCACTTTTATTTCTGACTATTGTGAGATTATCATAGTACAATGTCCTATTTTTCTCGAAAAAATCAGATAGATAAAGAATTGGTTTTTGTAGAATCCCTTTATTTACTAAGTATAATGGGATTAACAATCTTCCAACTCTACCATTCCCATCAAGAAATGGGTGGATTGTCTCAAATTGATAATGTACTAATCCTATTTTCAATAATTCGGGTAAAAATAGTTCCTTATTATGTAAGAATTTTTCAATATCACTCATTAACTCAGGCACAGAGGTATGCACTGGTGGGATGAAAACAGCGTCATTAATTGTTGCTCCTCCTATCCAGTTTTGACTAACCCGAAATTTTCCTGGTTGTTTTTTCTCTCCTCTTACTCCTTGCAAAAGCACTTTATGAATCTCCCGGATTAACCTTGAAGAAAAAGGTAATTTTTCTAATTCTGAAATTGCCCATTCCATAGCTTTTATATAGTTCTGAACCTCCTCCCAATCATCTCTTTTGTCCAATGGAATATCTTCTTTGTCTAATATTGCATCATCCATATTTGTTTGTGTTCCCTCAATTTTACTACTTTGAGTGGCTTCTTTTAAAACATGCATACTAATAAATAAATCAATGTTCGGAATATATTTAGAATACATATCCAATCGCCCCAATTCTCTATCTGCTTGACTCAACAATTGCACTACCTCCATATTGTCAATATGCAGTTGCCTATTAATAAATTCAGGTTGAAAACTTTTGTAATATCCTTGACTGATATATTGTCCAGATTTAAAATTTTTCATTGTAATAATTTTAACAAAGATATATCTTATTTAAGATTTTGTCAATTATCTTAAATAAGAATTTGCTTTATTTAATTTTTTTTGAAATTCAGGAAGTCTCCGTATGAACTTTACTCGCCTTGCTGCCAATGCTCCCTATACCCACCATTGCGTTTATATCTATATAGCACACTTCATTTATCATCATAAGTGCTTGATTTAACGAATATATACTCGAAACGAATACTATTGGGTTATGTGAGACTTCAATCTTTCTTTGATTTAAGTATAGTGCTCATTATTAATGCTAAACCCGGTTTCAAGTATTTTAACGTTATAATTGCTTATAAACGAAAAAATTACAAATAAATCGTGCCCAGGTTTTTTATAAAAACTTCTTCAATTTTACGACTTTTTTTTTATAAAACAAAAAACCGTTAAAGGAAAATTTGGGGTACAGAGAATATTCAATGGTCTATTGTCAGCCTGTACCGAGTGTCGATGCTTTAGTGGAACCACTGCAAATGAAGGAGCCGGTTGGTCAAATTACCTACACCACATATCCCTAAGATGGTGAATACAAAAACCCGGGAAAACAAAATTAAATTATTTCCTTATATAGGGGAATGAAAAATTTCTTTTTCCAATCATACTGGTGGGTTTTACACCATCAAAAGGATAATTTCCAAAAAATAGAATCCACTATATAATAAGGTAAAGGCACATTGAACACGGTTTAGTTTACAGTGTCCGTCCTCCAGGCGGAACATAAATTACTTAATCGGCTTTAACCAAAATCAAATGCTTAGGTGTTTGCTGGCGTTAATCATTGTAATTTAAATGTAATAGGAAATTTAAACTTTACTTTTTCTACCATTCAAAATTAATAATGAAGTAAAAGTAAGAATCAAGTATTTCATAATTTGTAGCATGTTAGATTTCAAAATGTAATAAG
>CAZOSQ010000210.1:0-6291 GCA_964582245.1 uncultured Bacteroidales bacterium
CAGCAAGAGCATTAAACGTTTGCTCTTGTTGTTTTTTAGTGATCCCGGCGGGACTACTAACTACATTATATTAGGTTAAAACATGTTTTATTTTGTTTTATAAAACTCCTGTAAAATAGTGATGTAAATATAATACATTTTAATACGTTTTATTATGTTTAATTAAATATTGTATGTAATTTTGTATGTAAAGAAAGAATAATACATACAATCATGAAGTTTAACGTATCATTCCGACTAGAGCAACGCAAAGACAAAGACGGCATATTGATTGAAAAAAACGTGCCTGTCTTTGCCGATATAACCTTTAATAGCCAGCGTTTATGGTATTATACTGGCTACCGTGTTTACCGAGCGAATTTTGACAATGAGAAGCAGCAAGCAAGGAAAAACAGTTCCGGCAAGCAAGGAACACGAACAGCATCATACAGCGAGATTAACAGGAGATTAGACAGGATTAAGTCAGAACTTGAAATATTCTTTCAGGACACGAAAAAACCCACCAAACAGCAAGTAATTGAACTACTGGACGATGTTTGCAAGAAAGCCGAAAAACAACCAGTACAGCGGGATTTTTTCACAATGTTTAATTCCTACATTGATCATAGCGATTTTTCACCCCTCAGAAAAAAGGGTGTTGGAACAACCCTGAACCATTGGCAAGAGTTTTCTAAAACAAACAACTTTCAACCAAACTTTGAAAACATTACCCCTGAAATTTTATCTAAATTCCGGGACTATATCAAAGATGGACGTTCACGCAACACGGTTCACAAACAGTTATCCACTACACGGGCCTTTTGGAACCATGCGATAAAAATATTCAGGAGCGAGGGAACGGAAATTCCTTACCCGTTCCGGGATTTTAAACTAACCGGTGAAACATATGGAGAGCCGATATTTTTAACAAGTGATGAACGCAATAAATTATTTTTTGCAGATTTAGAAAGTGAACGGTTAAAGCGTGTCCGTGACGTGTTTGTCTTTCAGTGCCTGACCGGTTGCCGTGTTGGGGATTTAGTCCAGTTAACAAAAAGTAACGTTCACAATAATCAGTTAACATATATACCAGGAAAGACCGCAAAGAAAACCCCGAAACCGGTAACAATACCTCTGCATGATCATGCTATCGAAATTATAAAGCGATACGATCAGCCGGATGGTAAACTGCTTCCCTTTATTACAGGTCAGAAATATAATGTTTATTTGAAAGAACTATTTGAATCGGTTAATCTTACAAGACCAGTGCAAAGATTAGACACGGCAACGGGCAAAACAGAGATTATCCCTATATCTGAAATAGCATCCAGTCATATTGCCCGGCGCACATTTGTCGGGAACCTGTTTGGCAAGGTTGACCGTGATGTTATCAGTAGTATGTCAGGACACACGCCAAACAGCCGTGCATTTGCAAGATATTACACCGTTCAGGATGAACACAAAAAACAAGCAATAAATAAATTGTAAAAATGGATAAGCAATACATGAGCATAGAAGAAATAAAACAATCTTTATGCGAGCTAAATACATTAACAGATCGTCTTAACTTCTGGAATGAAATAACAGGGAATCTTTCCATCAATGAAGTAAAAGAGAATTATTGTCTTAGAAACTTAAATGTAACACCCCCGGAACCAAAATATATTTTTCCGGTATTTACAAAAAATATAAGCCCCCCGGTTAATGATATATACTATTATACCATGTACACGAGATATCATATTCCAGAGTATTTATACAATGAATATTTTAAAAACTCAATAGATAAAAACAAAAAGGAATTTGCCGAATATGAAATGTCTATTTCTGAGAAAGTTAAATTTGATGAATTGCTTCAATCTTTAAAGTCAAAAATAAAATCAGGCGAACGTAAAGCTATATTTGATAGCGAATTAGTAAAAATCAATTCGGTTTTGTCGGAATTGGAGGAAACCGTAAATAAATGGAATGGCGTAAGCTCAAATATTAGAAAGTATAGTCATGATACGAACTGGAAATTATACCTCCTTAGAACAGGGAAGTACATGAATGATGATAATTATTTTATTAATAAAGCCTGGCATCTTGGCGAATTAAAGGCAGAATACATAACATTTAAGCAATATTTAGAAAACAATTATAAATATACCTATGAATCATGGTTGAATGATGAAATTAAGGAAATGTATTTTCAAGGAAAAATAATAAATAATTGGGGAGCAACTCTGCTAAGTAAAGGCTTAATGGAAAAATCAGAGTATGAAAAAATTAAACAAAGTCAAATAGAGGCCTTTGACATATGTGTTGAAATGGGATACCAAAGCGAAATTAAAATATTACAAGAATCCATTAATAAATCACCTGATGTTTGTAAATTGATAGAAATTGAATTAAAAGAAACTGAAAAAATATTAGAAAGCAATAAATCAGAATATCATCAAATATTATCAGGAAATAAGAATTATCATGGAATCACGGGAGCAGAATTTAATACAATCTTGCAAAAGTATAAAGAGTTTATTAATGGACAATTAACCCACTCATTTAATTATTTAAACGAAAACCAAAAGGTAGCAACAATATATAAATATCATGAGTATCTAATAAATTTTACTAATAATAAAAAGGAACCCTTACCCATCAAACCGGAATTAGAAAAATACTTGAATGAAATAACGGATATTTTTATTGAAGAAAAATGTATAAAAATGAGTGAAAAAGAATATTTTACCAATTTGTTATACTCACCCGATAATAAAGTAAATTGGATCGGTTCTAATCCTAAATTGGCGGCATCATTTAAATTCTTAACCGGAAAAGAGGCAACCCCTTCAGAAATAAAAAAATGGTTCAAGCCTAAATATAAATATACTTCATCTGCTAAGAGTGAGAAAAAGGATAGCGGTTTTTCTAATTTTTTGGAAAAAGAACTAAAAAAAATTAAAGCTAATCATAACGCTGAGAAAAAGGTGTAAACTTTCTTGTAACCCCTTATTCACCCCCGGAGACGCCCTGTTTTCGGGTTTTTTTGTTTTCATGTAACCCCTTGTAACCCCTTGTAACCTTACGCAATATATTCTTTATCAATTGATTAACTCATTTCAACGGGTTATTTTTGAGAAAAATATTATTTGAAATGGAAACAGTTCAACTCACAAAGGAGGATTTAAACAATCTACTCAATCAGGCAAAAAGAGAACCTCTCATCAAGGGCATTCACCAGCTTGCAAAGTTTTTGGGGGTGAGTCCAGCAACCGCACAGCGATACAAAAACGAGGGTAAATTTCCTTATTTCCAAGATGATCGTGTTCTCTTGTTTGATCCCGAAAAAATCAGAGAAATAATTAATATGAAAAAAGCCCCGGAAAACTGCCAGGGCCAGTAAATTTTACTACTAATTTAATACTATGCACGACAAAAATACAAAAAAACCCCGTTATTGCAAACCCCAATCAGTAAGGGATTTGGAAAAATTGGATTTTGAATTCAGGTATCGAAATAGCAATCTGCCGGAATACGCCCGTAGTCGTAATAAATTCAGGGACGATACGGCAAATGGTCTTACCAAATGTGTATTAACTTTTCTAAAAATTCACGGAAGCCAGGCCGAACGAGTTTCCCCGACCGGACGGATGGTTGATCAAACACAAAAATTTACCGACACCCTGGGATATACACGGCGCATTGGGTCAACCAAGTACATAAAATCTTCCATGCAGCCAGGCAGTGCTGATATTAGCGCGATCGTGAACGGGCGGGCCATTAAGATTGAAGTGAAGATGCCGGGTGATCGCCAATCTGAAAAACAGAAAATTTATCAAACAAATGTTGAATCCGCAGGCGGTATTTATCTGATTGTTAGAAACTTCACGGATTTTGTTGAATGGTATGAAAACTTTATAACATTATGGATCAGGTAATTACTCCAATCAAAATAGGTAATGTGTCGGTTTTTGAACCGCCAATTTCAAACACTATCCCATTAAAGGAGGTAAGTTTGTATTACATCTTTACCGTGATTAAAAGCCAAAAACTGGCCGAAACTACGAATGAATTGAGAAGTGCAACACCTGGTGAGGCGAAAGAAATAAAACTTAAAAAACTGCATTATTTCACGCCAAATGGCACTTTTAGCAAGCGGGCAAACACTGCATTAAAACAGGCGTCAAACTTACTTGTCATTGATCTGGATAATCTTGAACCAGATGAACTGGCGAACATTAAGGCGGAGATAGTTTCGGATTTTGAACCTGTTTTGATGTTCATTTCCCCATCTGGGGGGGGATTAAAAATTATTTACTATATCGATCTGACAGTGGGATCGCACCTTCAATATTTTCATGCTTTGCGTGAATATTTTTCGCAACGATTAAATCTGGAAATTGATGAATCCGGCAAGGATGTTGCACGGGCTTGTTTTCTGTGTCACGATCCCGATGCTTTTTATTCAGAGACACCAACTGTGTTAAGGCGTGAATTTCTGGATACGTTTCACGTGGATGAGAGTCCAAAACAAACCGTACAACAGACACCCTCACCAATTTCAGAGAACGAAATTATTAGGCGCATGGACACTTGGTGCCACAAAAATTTCACTTATGTAAAAGGAAACAGAAATAATTTTATAACGCAATTATCTGGTGCACTTCATCGGGCAGGGGTATCGGAATTTGATGCCCTCAATCATTGCCGAGGATATGCCGAAAGTGATTTTACACAAAAAGAAATTGAAACAACGGTACGTTCAATTTATCGAAATTCAGCTTTCTCTGGTAAAAATCCATTACACCAGGAAAGAGAGGTTACCAGTTTCAAGGGTGAGGTTACCAGCCACATGCCACGAATAACGGGCGAAACAGAAGATTTTAAAAAGGTGGTAACTGGTAACCTGGTAACCACGCAAAAATTTAAAATTCCAGAGTTTCCCGTGGATGCTTTTCCAGAAAAAGTAAGAAATATTATATTGACATTGAATGAAAAGCAAGGTTTCCCGGTAGATTTTTCGGCGGCTGCTGTGCTTTTCGCCTGTGCCGTCTGTAGTGGAAATAACTACTCACTAAAAATTAAAAATGGATGGAGTGAAAAACCAATACTTTATATAGTTATCGTGGGTAAGCGGGGAACTATGAAGACTCATCCGGTTAATTGGTTTTTAAAGCCAATCCACGAACGAGACGGGGAAAAACACAAACAATTTGAGCGTGCTGAGGCAATTTATAAAGAAAACATGGAACTTCCGAGAGATGAGAGAGAGAGTATCGAACAGCCAATATTAACTCAAACATTATTATCGGATTACACTATTGAGGCAATAAATGAAGCCCACCAAAACAACCCTAAGGGATTAGGAGTTCACCGTGATGAGGTAGCGGGATTGGTCAATGACTTCAATAAATACACAGGAGGAAGGGGTTCTGAACAACAAGTATTGTTGTCAAATCATAGCGCTTTGCCAATTATTGTAAATCGCCGTGGTCAAAAGCCGATCCGGGTAAATAACCCATGCATTTCAATTATCGGGGGGATTCAGCCTGAAATATTGAGCGAATTGTCTGCTGGCAGCAGATTGGAGACGGGTTTTTTAGATCGAATCAATTTCTTCTTCCCTGATAATCTTAAAAAACCAAAATTTAATGAATCCGATATACCTGCAAAATTACTTGAAGATTGGAAAAACATTATTTTGCCATTATTAGATCAGAGCAACGAGCACTCACGGGAAATAAACTTTTCAAAAGATGCTAAAAATCTCTTTGTTGAATGGTTTAATCTTAACACCGATTTAGTAAATGCAGGTGATGTTAGCTCATCTAAACTCGATATGATCCTGGCGCGGGTGGCTCTTGTTTTACACCTTCTGGATGGCAAAACGGGCGACATTTCAGTAAAAACGCTCTCTGGGGCAATTAAAATAATTGAATATTTCAGGGAGACGGCAAAAAAAGTCCATGCTCACCTGAACACGGAGCCAGCAATCAATATAAATCAACATGTTGCAAAAATATTAACAGCAAAAGGGATGAGCAGTCGAGAGGTGGGTAAAATTTTAGACGTTTCTCATGTTGCAGTTTTAAAAATGCTAAAAAAATAAAAAAATACTATGGTTACCAGGTTACCAGTTACCACCCTATATAAAACCCATGAAAGCATTATGAATAAAGAGATACAAAAGATTTTGGAAAAATACAACTGTAAACCTGAGGTTGAAAAAAAACAGTTTTCAGGTGAATTGGAAGTAAAAAAATCCACCGGCAACCTTTACGAAAATTTAAAATCATATTGGATCGCATTCGTCCCCCAACTTGAAAAAAT
>CAZOSQ010000211.1:0-5281 GCA_964582245.1 uncultured Bacteroidales bacterium
TTAACCATTTTTATTAATTATAAGCATTATTTTATGCAATTTGCTTGCAGCCATCAATCTCTATTTAATTAATCATTCTATTATTAACGCCAATCCGTTGTAAAATTACTAGAATATCTAGGGTAGATAGAATTCCTTTCTACTTTTTTCGTTACATTTGAAGGAAAATAATGATCCATTTAATCTAGTGATGCGGCACTTATGATATTCGGGTGAAACTACTTTTAATTAAGAATTATGACAAATATTCACCCGAACAATTATAATTGACTTGACACTAGTGGAATCCTTACTGCAAAAACAAATATGATTCTATAATAATGATTAAAAAGTTATAATTAGTGAAGCGTTTACACTCTTTAATGCTAAAGTCTTTTATAGGCCCGCTTATATTGACATTTTTTATTGCCATGTTCGTACTCATCATGCAGTTCGTGTGGAAATACCTTGACGATCTTGTTGGGAAGGGATTAAATTTCGGGGTGATAGGTGAATTACTTTTTTATACCTCGGCAGGATTGGTTACCATGGCCTTACCCCTGGCTATCCTATTTGCCTCAATCATGACATTTGGTAGTCATGGCGAAAATAACGAACTTTTGGCATGTAAATCATCAGGAATTTCTTTGCAGCGAGTCATGTTTCCTCTCATGGTTTTCATTATGTTCATTACGATTGGTGCTTTTTTGTTTTCCAATAACGTGCTTCCCTATACAAATCTTAAAATGAAAACCCTTTTATACGATGTTACTCACCAAAAACCAGAAGTTCAAATTCCAGCCGGTAGTTTTTATAATGGAATAGAGGGATACACGATTCGTGTGAATGAAAAGATCCCAAAAAACAACCTGTTAAAAGAAATTAAAATCTATGACCACACGGGTAATTCCGGTAATACCAATGTCACCATTGCTGATTCGGGTTACCTGAAAATGACCTCTGATGAACAATTTATCACATTGATATTGTTTAATGGTTATTCCTATACGGAAGAAGAGAATATATCAAGGAGAAGAACCACGAGAAAACCAAGCTATCCCCATAGAAGGGATATTTTCAAAGAACAGGTAATGAGAATAAAAATTGACCAGTCTTTCATTCGCAGTGATGAAAACTTATTCAAAGGTCGTCACGAGATGCTTAACGTCAGTCAATTGAAAGCTTTTATCGATACCATGCATAAAGATATTGACACCATTCAATTAAAATTGGATCAAGTAATGTCCGCCTCTACATATTTCAAAAAAGAAAACATCCTTTACAGGGATTACACTTATGTGCCGGGGGATTCAGCCATTAAACCGCTAGACGTTGATTCTATTTTTAAAACAATGCCCGTTACTCAAAAAGAAAGAGCATTACAACAGGCCCTTAATTATGCCAGGGGAAATAGGCAACAAGTAATGGCAGCCAAAGCTAGGGAAGAATCCGTGGTAAGAAAAATGCGAAGATACCAGGTGGAATACCATAACAAATATGTATTCCCGTTTGCGTGCTTCATTTTTTTCTTCATTGGTGCGCCATTGGGTGCAATAATTCGTAAAGGTGGCCTAGGGCTTCCCGCTGTGATCTCTGTAATTTTCTTTATTTTGTATTACATTATTTCATTGGCTGGTGAAAAATTCGTGAAAGAGGATATTCTACCGGCATATATTGGCATGTGGATAGCTTCCATCATTCTTTTACCCTCGGGAATTTTCCTGACCTACAAAGCTACAACAGACTCGGTTATTTTAAGTACAGAGAATTACATGAATCTAATAAAGAAAATTTTTAGGAGAAAGAACCTCGATCCTAGTAAAAAATTTAATATGAACGAGAAAATAGCTGGATTGGACGAACAGCAAATACTAAATAATCTTGAAAAATTCAGGCTTTCATCTAATAATTTTTTGGACAGGTTTAAGAGAAGTAAACATCTCTATTTTAATGAACAAGAAATCGATCAATACAATAAATTGGTAAATAATTACCGTGAAATTTATGGTCAGATTTATGCACACCCATCATTCAATTTAAAATATAATCAAGTAAGGCTTTACCTATTACCACACTTAAAAGAAAAATCAAAAAACAATAATATAGCCTGGAAAATTATATATTTCTCACCTTTGGCTATTTTTGCATGGACAAGGAATATTTTCTTCAAAAACAAAATGAAAAGAAAAATAAAAACAATATTGAACATATCTTCCAGTATTATCAATTACATGGAAAATAGGATTTAAATATGCAGATTTTACAGATCACTCCTAAATTGCCTCATCCCCCGAAAGATGGTGGGGCAATTGCTATGATTTCATTAGCTCGTGAATTAGCTAATCAAGGACATAAGGTAACTAACTTATCCATCAATACACCAAAACATTTTTTTGAAATAAAAAACATCCCGGAAAAATTACGAAAAAGTATTAATTTTAAAAGTGTATACATCAATACAAATATAAACCCCATCAATCTTTTTAAAAATCTCTTTTTTTCTTCTCTACCCTATATTGCTGAAAGGTTCTATTCAAAAAAATTTCAAAAAGAACTTGCAAACCTTCTTAAAAAAGAAAAATTTGATATTATCCAGTTGGAAGGTATTTATCTTTCTATGTATATCCCATTTATAAAAAAACATACAAAATCACCCATTGCCCTTCGAGCCCATAACGTGGAACATGAAATTTGGAAAAAAAATGCCAAGGCTGAAAAGAACCTGTTAAAAAAATGGTACATGAGAAATCTTTCCGCGAGAATTAAAAAATTTGAAAGAAACATAATTAATCAATATGATTTATTGGTACCCATTACAAACAATGATGCTTGTTTTTTTAACAACAACGGGAATCACAAACCTTATCTCGTGATTCCTTTTGGTATTGATTTATCGCAGTATCCTATAGAGTCAAATGAAGGGGATATTCACAAACTTTTCTTTATTGGTTCCTTGGATTGGCTTCCTAACCAAGAAGGTATTTTATGGTTTTTAAATAATCCCTGGAACAAGATAAAGAAGGAATATCCCTTGACAGAATTTCATATTGCAGGAAGAAATGCCCCCGGGCACCTAATAGAAAAATTAAAAAATTATAATGTTGAGTTTCATGGAGAAGTTGAAGATATAAGATCATTCGTTAAAGATAAAAGTGTCATGATTGTCCCTCTCTTCTCAGGGAGTGGCATGAGGGTGAAAATTATTGAAGGGATAGCTTTAGGAAAAATAATCATTACCACCTCATTAGGCATGGAGGGTATACCGGCTGAAGATAATATTCATTTATTAGTAGCAGATTCCGATGAAGATTTTTATAATGCCATTGAAAAATTACATGATGATATAGATTTATCAAAAAATATAAAAAATAATTCTATTGAATTACTGAGGAAAAAATTTAATAATTTTGCCTTTTCTGCCGAATTAATAAAATTTTATGAGGCTAATATACCAAATTGCTGAAGTTACATTCTGGGGATCAGTTTTTTTTATTTTTTACTCGTATGCCCTTTATCCTTTTCTTCTTTTTATTTTATCCAGGGGAAAGAAGGATAACAAGAACATATACGGCAAGAATGATAATTTACCCGTTGCCTCTTTATTGATATCCGTACATAATGAAGAAGAGGTGATCGAGGAAAAAATATTGTCTGTACTTGATTCCAATTATCCATTGGCCAAGTACGAAATACTAGTTGGTTCGGATGCTTCCACCGACAATACTGATTTAATTATAGAAAAACTGGATCGAGAATATGAAAACGTTCATTTTTTTCCATTTGATGAGAGAGGTGGTAAAGGAAATGTTATTAACAAGTTAGAACAACGGGCTAAAGGTGAAATCCTGGTTTTTACAGATGCTAATATAATATTTGAAAAACAAACTTTATATGAAATAGTTAAGCATTTTAAAAACAAACAGGTAGGATTGGTAGATGCTAATATGATTAACAGGGGTTTAAAAAGAGATGGTATTTCATACCAAGAAAAAGCATATGTCTCGAGAGAAGTATTAATTAAATATCGGGAGGGACTAATCTGGGGTACTATGATGGGGCCTTTTGGTGGTTGTTTCGCCGTGAGAAAAACCTTGTTTACACCAGTGCCGGGCAATGCACTGGTAGATGATTTTTACATAAACATGAAAATCCTTAGTAAAGGTAAAATGGCCCTGAATAATTTAAATGCAAGGGTATACGAGGATGTTTCCAACAATCTTCCAGAAGAGTATAGAAGAAAAAAACGAATTGCCGCGGGGAATTTCCAAAACCTGAAATGGTTTTCACACCTACTTTTTTCAAATAGAAAGGGATTGTCCTTTTCTTTCTTTTCCCATAAAGTCATCAGGTGGATCATTCCTTTTTTAATTATCCTTGCTTTTCTTTCCAATATAATCCTTCTACAATCCGGTTGGTTATATTCCTATGCATTTTATTTCCAGGTGCTTTTGCTCTTAATCCCTTTTATTGATTATTTCCTAAGGAAAATCAAAATACATGTTGTAATTTTGCGTTTTGTAACCCATTTTTATTTTATGAACCTGGCGTTGTTATCAGGTTTTTTTAAATTTTTGAAAGGAGTAAAGTCCAATGTTTGGCAACCAACAAAACGAAACCAGTAAAAAGTTGAATACCATAGAAGAAGCCTTGGAAGATATACGAGCTGGCAAGGTAGTGATAGTAGTGGATGACGAGGATAGGGAAAACGAGGGGGATTTTATTGTTGCAGCAGAACTTATTACTCCCGAAATTGTAAATTTCATGGTAACCCATGGCCGAGGAGTAGTTTGTGCCGCTATCCCGGAAGAAAGATGTGATAAACTTGATTTAGAATTAATGGCTGGGGAAAACACCTCGGTTTATAATACACCATTTACTATATCCGTTGATTTAATCGGTCATGGTTGTACCACGGGTGTTTCGGCTAAAGATCGCGCAAAAACCATTAAAGCACTGGTCGATCCTGCTACAAAATCGGGGGATTTAGCCCGCCCGGGTCATATTTTTCCCTTGAAAGCCCGCTCAAAAGGTGTGTTGCGACGAGCTGGACACACCGAGGCAGCAGTTGATTTATCGCGATTGGCAGGATTTAATCCCGGGGGGGCACTGGTAGAAATCATGAGTGATGATGGGTCTATGGCTAGATTGCCAGAACTGGTAATAATTGCAGAAAAGTTTAACCTGAAGATTATCTCCATAAAAGATCTTATTGCGTTCAGGTTGAAAAAGGAAAGCATTGTCTTAAAAGGCTCCCAGGTAAATCTTCCCACCAAATTTGGAAACTTTAACTTGATCCCCTTTA
>CAZOSQ010000211.1:5291-6285 GCA_964582245.1 uncultured Bacteroidales bacterium
CCCTTTAAACAAAAATCTAATGGACTGGAACATGTGGTATTAACCCTTGGAGAATGGACAAAAGAAGAACCTATTTTAGTTAGGGTTCATAGTTCATGCATGACTGGAGATATTTTTGGTTCCTATAAATGTGATTGTGGAGAACAATTGGAAAAAGCCCTACAAATGATCAAGAAAGAAAAAAAGGGTGTTTTGCTTTACATGAACCAAGAAGGAAGGGGAATAGGTTTATTTAATAAAATTAAGGCATACAAATTACAAGAAGAAGGTCGTGATACGGTTGAAGCAAACCTCGAGCTTGGATTTGGTGCTGATGAAAGAGATTACGGTGTTGGGGCAAGCATTTTACATGAATTAGGAATTGGTAAAATAAGGTTATTAACCAATAATCCCGTCAAAAGGGCTGGTTTAGAAGGATACGGTTTATCAATAATAGAAAACGTAAAAATCTCTGTGAAACCCAATAAGTATAATGTTAGGTATCTTGAAACCAAAAGGGACAAAATGGGACATTTCTTGGATCTCGTGAATTTTAACGAGAAAAATGATGATAAGTAACCAGGGAATGGATTACACGATCATTTTCCCATTTTAAAATGTTATCATTATAAAATTATATTAATGGCCAAAAGAGATTTAAATATTGTATTCATGGGAACCCCCGATTTCGCTATCCCTTCCCTTGATATCTTATTACAAAATAACTATAAAGTAAGTGCTGTCATTACCAGCCCGGATAAACCCGCGGGAAGAGGTAAAAAATTACATGCTTCTCCCATAAAGCAATTCGCCCTGGAAAAGAACTTAAAAGTATTGCAGCCAACCAACTTAAAATCACCCGATTTTTTGAATGAATTAAAAAACCTAGCTCCAAATCTCCAAGTAGTAGTCGCTTTTCGAATGCTTCCAAAAGTAGTATGGGAAATACCGGGATATGGAACATTTAACCTTCATGCCTCCATTTTGCCCAATTATAGAGGCGCCGCACCTATTA
>CAZOSQ010000212.1:0-6266 GCA_964582245.1 uncultured Bacteroidales bacterium
GCTTCCTCGGCCCGGGTAAATGCCACGTAAAGTAAATTCAAGTTATCCAAGTAAGCTTTTAATTTTTCTGAATAATAATCCTCCTTGAAAATGGTATCTTTTAACTTCGAAGAGTATAAAACAGGAACAAGCGGAAGCTTGTTGAATGGATCAATTTTGGGAACACACCATAACTTTGGATTTATTGCATGATCAATATACCAGTTACAAAAAGGAATAATAACCGCTTTAAATTCTAATCCCTTAGATTTATGGATGGTCAAAAGTTTAATAGCATCCTGCTGTTCATTAACATTCACAGCCTCTTTATGTCCATTATTTTCCCACCACCTTATAAAAGAATGTATATCAGCCGGATTTTTTAATATAAACTGGTGGATAACATCTTGAAAAGCTTGAATATATGGAATATCACTTACAACTTGAACCAGGGAAAAATCTCTCAGAATTTTTTCAACCAGTTCATTAAGCGATAAAGATCGCCATTTAATGTCACTTAACCTCTTTATTAATTGATCCGTTTCCCTGTCCAAAAAATGACTCCAGTTCCTATCACTCCCTCCCCCCCTTATATTCGTATAATATTCATTTAAAAAGATAGCTTTGTTAATTTCATCGGCCGGATCATAAATAACCTTCATAATAGAAACGATAAACCTTATGCAAGAAGAACTATATAGGAACAGGGATTCATTGGAAATGACATCGTAACGATAAGGTGAATTTGAATTTTTATCCTTGTATTCCAGCAGGTAATCGGCTATTTCCTTTCCTTCCTTATTCCCTCTTACCAAAATAGCAATATCTTTTAATGCATAGTTGTTATCTTGTAGCTGTTCTAAAATACGGGGCAATCTTTCTAAAGCCTGATCTTTCCATCAAACCCCGGTATCTCCTTCCTCGATAAAATCTAATTGAACGAATCCTCCAACCGAATTTTTCCCGGTGACTTTTTGCAATGATTCCTTGTATATCTCCTTGATAAGTTTGCCCTGGTACATGTCACAGGTTAAACCTGAAATAAAATTTTCATGAAGGTTTCGGGCTAAATCTTCAAATAGTTTATTATTAAACTCGACAATATTTTTTTTGCTTCGCCAATTTGTTCCCAAAACAGTGTTTTCTATCATCCCCGGGAAATCTTCTTCAAGTTGGTTCACGAGAATATTCCAATCCCCATTCCGCCATCGGTAAATGGCTTGCTTGGCATCTCCCACAATTATATTGTGGTTGTCGGTGGCGAGACTGTTCTTAACCAACGGTAAAAAATTCTTCCATTGAAACCCAGAGGTATCCTGGAATTCATCTATCATAAAATACTGGAAATAGGTTCCCACTTTTTCATATATAAATGGCGCATCATTATTGCCAATTATAGTATAAAGTAGTTTAGTGGCATCGGGCAGGAGAAAAAGGTTGTTTTCATCCGTGTAATCGCGAATTTTCGCCCTTACATCTTTTAATATACCCAAAGAATAAATATACCTTGTTACCTGTTCAACAGTTTGATATTCATGAATTTTGTTTTCATAAAAAGTGATTGCCTCTTCAAGTAACCCGGCAAGGCCATTATTTACTAAATTATCTATTTCATTTTTTTTTAATGAAGTGGAAGAATACCATGAATTTTCTTCGAAACACTTTCTAGCATACTGGTTTGGAGGTTCTATTTTCCCATTGGCCAATTTTAGAAAAAAACTACCTACCCCCCTACTCTTCCCACTAAAATCATCATTGCACAAGCCGCTTTTCTCGATCAAATCCAATGCCTCTTTTCCTATACGCGACATCTCTTGCTCGATAGATTTTTGCAATGCTGATAATTTTACTTGGTACTGGTTTAAATATAATTTATCTTCTAAAAGTTGAAAAACAAGGTGGTCATGTTGCTTAAACTCTTCCTTGAAAATTTCCTGGCCAAGGTTGAAAATCTCATTCCTAAAATTCCAACTCTTCCCTTCTTCAACTTTTGAAAATGCGAAATCCGTTAACCAAGATAATAATTGTTCATCCTTTTCAAGTTCATGGAAAAGTAAATCAACCGCCTCTCGTAAAACTCTTTCCTGGTCAAGTTCAATTTCAAAACCAGTTTGTAACCCGGCTTCTTTGATAAAATTCCGTATAATCTTCTGAAAAAAACTATCAATGGTAGATACAGAAAACCTAGAATAGTCATGCAATATTCGATGGAGAATATTACCTGATTTACTGGTTAATTGATGAAAGGATAATTGAAACTCTTGTTGTAAAATTTCGGCGTACGGGGAATGAAGCCCCCGGGATAAGTTAAATAATTCCTTTATAACTCGACCTTTCATTTCCTCGGTAGCTTTATTGGTAAAAGTCACCGCCAAAATTCTTTTGTAATTGAAAGGATTTTCAAAAAGAAGAAGCAAATATGCCTTGGTCAACTGGAATGTTTTTCCTGAACCTGCAGAAGCTTTATATATAAATAAACGGTTCATTTCCTGGTTATTTATTCTTCAAAAAAGGAAGATACCGGGGCAATTAATAAGTAACTATCAAATCTTACTTCCCCGGGCTTCCAATGTTTTGATTTCCCGTTATTTGAAAAACTATTAAATAAACCTACTTCTTCTTAGGCTTAGGAGGCTGGTATCCCCTTTCCCTGGCCATTTTTTCAAGTCTTGCTTGAAATCCTGATTTTTTCACAGGTTTTGCTTTTCTACTATTCAATTTCTTTAGAAGTTCTTCTTCATTGACAAATTTACCAAAAATGAAGTTCTGACCCAGGGTGATCAAGTTTGCCAAGAAATAGTAATAGGTTAATCCTGAAGACCAGCTATTTAAAAGAAACATAAACATAACCGGCATAATGTACATCATGGTCTTCATTCCCGGCATTTGTGAAGTAGATCCGGTAGCTTGGCTAGTCATCCTAATGGAAAGAATAGTTGTTATAGTCATTAGGATGGTGAATAAACTTACATGGTCTCCATACCAAGGTATAGAAAAAGGCAAATCAAGGATGGAATCATATGAAGACAAATCATTTGCCCAAAGGAAACCTTCCTGCCGCAACTCAATCGAAGTAGGAAAGAACCTGAACATGGCGAACAAGATTGGGAACTGCAGGATGGTAATCAGGCATCCCCCCATTGGGTTTACCCCTACCTTCTTGTACAATCCCATGGTAGCTTGCTGCCTCTCCATGGCTTTCTCCTTGGGTATCTTTTTGTTTAATTCATCAATTTGAGGCTTAAGAGACCTCATTTTTGCCTGGGAAATGTATGAACGATACGTTAAAGGTAACAGCAACATTTTGATAAAAATAGTTAACAGCAATATAATGATCCCATAATTGCCAATATAATTATTCAAAAAGTTAAATACGGGAATAATGAGCCACCTGTTTATGGGTCTAATAAAAGCACCACCTAGATTAATCACCCTTTCCAAATCATGATCGTATTTGTTCAAGGTCTGGAAATGGTTGGGTCCAAGATAGAAGGAAAGGGGCACGGAATATTCATCCTGGTTATTTACATAGGGGATATCTAACCTTGAAGTAAAAACTTTCAAATACTTACCTTCTTCAGGCATTCTTTCAGATCGCAGGTAAGCACGCTGAAAGTGGTTATCTGCCAAAAGAATAGCCGAAAAAAACTGGTGTTTGAATGCAATCCATTTCATCCGGGTTAAGATATTTTCTTCTTGGATCTCTTTACTGGCTCTTCCACTTAAATTATCAACTTTTTCATCCACGGGTTTGTAATAGATCGTGGTATAATTATCCTCGTTTACCCACCCTTTTTCCATGGAAGGAATATAAACCTGCCAATTAAGAACAACTGATCCTGTTGATTGGCTTAAAACATTATCCATACCCACGAAGTTAATATCATAATCCAGCATGTATTTTCCCGGCTGGAGGGTATACACGTACTCTATGTACCTATTTTCCCCTGCATACAACCTCATGGACAAGCTCTTGGGATCATCTTCGGCTATAATAATACTGTCTTGTTCCACCGGTTGAAAGTAAAGATCATTGGTGGAAATCTCTTTTCGCTCTGAAATTAATTCCAAATCAAAAATATTGGAGTCTCCTTGAAATAGTATCAAAGGCAAGGAATTATGTGTTTTATATTCTTTTAACTGAACAGAAAAAATTTTACCTCCCCTTGATGAAATTTTTAACTTTATTACGTCATTCTCCAAGGTATAAAATTTTTGTTCACCATCAGCCGCCTTAGCAAAGTGGCCATATTTTGCTTTCAATTTTCCTTTAGAAACGGAATCGTTTTCCTGGATAGGACCGGATCCCAATTTTTCTTCATCAAGCGGGCCTTCTTCCAATTTTTCTAATTCTTGCTCCTTAATTCTTTCAACCATTCTAATAGAATCGGCTTTCCTTCTGGCAGCCATTTCTTCCTCGCTTGGTTTGTTTAAAATATTAAATGTTAGTAATATTCCAATGATTATAACAATTCCAATGATCGTATTTCTATCCATTTTTTTTTATATAAAATTTTTCAACTAATTGCTGCTTTGATAAAATCAACAAACAGTGGGTGCGGGTGCATGACGGTACTTTTATACTCGGGATGAAATTGTACCCCCACGAACCACTTGTGGGAAGGAATTTCGATAATTTCCACCAGGTTTGTATCAGGATTTATTCCTGAAGCTATCATCCCGGCTTTCTCAAAATCTTTCAGGTAATGATTGTTAAATTCATACCGGTGCCTATGTCTCTCGTATATAGTTTTTTTCTGGTAAATCTGCATAACCTTGGAGTTTTCTTTCACCCTGCACGGATAAGCTCCCAAACGCATTGTTCCTCCCTTGGCAGATATACCTTTTTGCTCTTCCATTAAGTCTATTACTGGATGCGGATTTTTCCTGCTTATTTCAGTGGAATGTGCATCTTCCAGGTTTAATACAGTTCTCGCAAATTCGATAACAGCACATTGCATGCCCAGGCAAATACCAAGATAGGGTACATTATTTTCACGTGCATATTTCACGGCAAGAATTTTTCCACTAATCCCGCGTTCGCCAAAACCTGGAGCAACTACAATTCCTTTTAAATGTCCCAGTTTTTCTTTGAGATTTTCTTCTGATAATTCCTCTGAATGCAGGTGTTGCAGATCAACCTCGCAATTATTGATGGCCCCGGCGTGAATAAAAGACTCGTTAATAGATTTATAAGCATCGGGGAGTTCGACATACTTCCCAATGAGTCCTATAGTTACCTTCTTCTTTGGGTACTTTACTTTTTTGACAAAATCCTTCCATTCTTTTAAATCAATCTTCTCTCCTATCTTCAAGTTCAGTTTTTTCAGTACTATTACATCCATCTTTTCCTTTTGTATCAATAAAGGCACCTCGTAAATAGTACTTACGTCAATAGATTGAATAACAGAGTCTGTATCTACGTTACAGAATAGTGCTACTTTTTTCCTAAGATCTGCTGTTAATTCATGTTCCGTTCTCAACACGAGGATGTCAGGCTGGATACCATTCTCAAGCAATTCCTTCACAGAATGCTGTGTTGGTTTTGTTTTCAGTTCTGCTGAAGCAGATAAATATGGCACCAAGGTAAGATGTATATATAGAGTATTGGTAGATCCTAAATCCCATTTTAGCTGCCTAACGGCTTCAATATAGGGAAGAGATTCAATATCTCCAACGGTTCCCCCGATTTCCGTGATAACAACATCGTACCTTTTTTTGGTAGCTACAAGTTTTATCCTTCTTTTTATCTCATCCGTGATATGTGGGATAACCTGTACCGTTTTTCCCAAAAAATCACCCCTTCTTTCCTTTTCTATTACGGACTGGTAAATCCTACCGGTAGTTACATTATTTTCTTGGCTTGTCGGCATATCTAAAAACCTTTCGTAGTGCCCTAAATCCAAATCTGTCTCGGCGCCATCTTCCGTCACGAAACACTCCCCATGTTCGTAAGGATTTAATGTACCAGGATCCACGTTTATATATGGATCAAGCTTTTGGATGGTAACAGAATAGCCTGAAGCCTGCAACAGCTTAGCCAAGGAAGCGGAAATTATTCCTTTCCCCAGTGAGGATGTAACCCCTCCAGTTACAAATATATACTTTGTTGTACCCAATGTAAACCTCTTTGATTATTTTATCGGCAAAATAAATAATTAAATATCCCATTTCATAGACTTCTTAAAGCATCTGATTTTTTAATCTACTTCTAATCCTGTAAATACATGTCTATCACATCCATTTTACCTTTCGGCCCATCAATCCCATCTTCCGCCTGTTTTATT
>CAZOSQ010000213.1:0-6256 GCA_964582245.1 uncultured Bacteroidales bacterium
GCAGCCGCCGTTGCCCTAGCTAAATCATTGCGAGAAACATATGCTACTTTTCCTTTTTCAACCGGGTATTTTAAAATACCACCAGGTAAAAGTTGCGGAATCCATTCAGCCAGTGGATCCAGGTAAACCCCATTTCTTAAAATGGTCCATCTTAACCCGGATAATTGTATTTTTTTTTCTGCATATAAATAAAAGGGAATTGCCTTGAAATATGAATCCATCGAGGTAGATATAAAACTAGAAAAGTAAACATGATCTATTTTTGCATGGATAGCAGCTGAAAGGGCATTATGGGTTTGAAGGATCCGTTGTTCATCCTTTGCCAAGGAAGGGATCATTAGTAATCGATTACATCCCTCGAATGCTTTTTTTAAACTTTCTGGGTCATCATAATCACCTTTTCTAACTTCAATTCCCCTACTGATAAAACCTTTCTCTTCCTGTGGCTTTCTAGCTGTGATAATGATATCTTCCGCAGAAACATTTAAATCCAGGAGGTTTTTTACAATTTTTCTACCTAACTTTCCGGTGGCTGCTATCAAGTTGTATTTCATTATTTAATTTTTTAGCTCCTGTTCAATTTTTTTAAATAGCCTAAATATTCTTTAAAAAATAATATTTTAATAGGGCAAGTTTTTTTATAAAAACATATTATAGATTGGTAAGGTTCAGTTTTAAAATTAATCAAGGGAAATGGCATGTATGTTTTTCATGGGAATTGACATGTATGTTTTTCATAGATACGTTTATTATCGGGTAACCAATAAAAGTGAAAAACGTTATAAATAAAGTAGAAGTTTTTAAAATTTTTCTTTTAATATTCATTAAGATGTATAAGATATAAAATAAAGAAAAAATGCAAAAGTTTATTCTTTCTTTAGATCAAGGAACCTCAAGCTCACGGGCAATTATTTTTAATAAGAAAGGTGCAATAAAAGCCGTGGCTCAAAAGGAATTTCGACAATATTTTCCTCAACCCGGTTGGGTTGAACATGATCCGGAAGAAATTTGGTCTACCCAAAGAAAAGTGGCCGAGGAAGTAGTCAGAAAAGTAGGTGGGGCTAGTAAAATTGAAACACTTGGAATTACTAATCAAAGGGAAACCACGATACTTTGGGAAAGAATGACTGGCAAGCCGGTATATAATGCTATTGTGTGGCAGGATAGAAGAACATCGGGTTACTGTGACTCATTGAAAAAAGCTGGCTTTGTTGAAAAAATAAAACAGAAGACAGGTTTAATTATTGATCCCTATTTTTCAGCTACAAAAATTCAATGGATACTTGATCATGTACCGGGAACTCGCAAAAAAGTTGAAAAGGGAGAATTAGCATTTGGTACTATAGATAGTTGGTTGCTTTGGCAAATGACCAAGGGGAAAAAACACTTGACAGATATAACCAATGCAAGCCGAACCATGCTTTTCAATATTCATACTTTAGAGTGGGATACAGAATTATTATCGATGATGAATATTCCATTGTCCATTATGCCAGAAGTTTGTTCTTCTTCAGAAATATATGGAGAAACATCATTTTTATCCTCTAATCATTTATTGCCTATTTCAGGAATCGCTGGTGACCAACAAGCCGCACTTTTCGGACAGCAATGTATAGAACCCGGTATGGCTAAAAACACTTATGGAACAGGTTGTTTTATTGTAATGAATACTGGAGAATCACCTAAAGAATCAAATAACAATTTACTCACCACCATAGCTTGGAAACGAGATGGAAAGGTTTATTATGCTTTGGAAGGAAGTATATTTATAGCTGGAGCTGCCATTCAATGGTTGAGGGATGGATTGGGTTTAATAAAAAGCTCTAGTGAAATAGAAACTCTTGCAAATAAGGTTACAGGAAATGGTGGAGTGTATTTTGTTCCCGCGCTATCAGGTTTAGGAGCCCCATACTGGGATCAATATGCTCGGGGAATGCTGATTGGTATAACACGCGGAACCAATAAAGCTCATATAGCTCGTGCCACCTTGGAAGCAATTTGCTACCAATCTTTGGACGTCATTCGGGCCATGGAACTTGACGCAGGTTTAAAAATCGCAGAACTAAGAGTAGATGGGGGTGGTGTGATAAACAATCTTTTAATGCAAATTCAAGCAGATCTATTGCAGATTCCCTTGATAAGACCATTAATAAAAGAAACCACAGCTTTAGGTGCAGCTTACCTTGCTGGTTTAGCTGTTGGATATTGGGAAAACACCAATGAAATTCAAAATATTTGGAAAACTGATCAAGTTTTTTCCCCGGTAATGAAAGAAAATGAAACCAAGGAAATGCTCCTGGGTTGGAAGGAAGCAGTCAAAAGATCAATGAATTGGTCAAATGATCCTGGCATTTAGATAGGGTATTTCATCTTGGCGATTAAATGCAGTCATTCTTTTTGAAATTATCGAATCGATGATTATTATAAGGATATAAAAAACAATTATCAGATGCAAAGAGAACAAATGATATATAATTTAACAAATGGAGGATCCCCTTGGGACGTGATAGTAATCGGGGGAGGTGCAAGTGGGTTAGGTGCTGCTTTAGATGCAATCACAAGGGGATATAACACGCTTCTGGTGGAACAGCATGATTTTTCAAAAGGAACTTCAAGTCGCAGTACTAAATTAGTACATGGAGGAGTGCGTTACTTGCAAAAAGGAGATGTTTCATTGGTTTTAGAAGCATTAAATGAAAGGGGACTGTTAATGAAAAATGCTTCCCATCTAGTCAAAAATCAACGATTTATTATACCAAATTACAACTGGTGGGAAGGTTCATTTTATACAGTTGGGATGAAAGTATACGATATGATGTCCGGGAAACTGGGTTTAGGCCATTCCGAGCATCTGTCAAAAAATGAAGTATTATCTAAAATCCCAAATATCAACGAGGAGGAGCTTAAAGGAGGAGTGATTTATCATGATGGGCAATTCGATGATGCACGATTGGCAATTAATCTTGCACAATCAATAGTAGACCATGGAGGTACCGTGATAAATTACATGAAGTGTACTGGATTAATCAAAAATGATGGAATGGTTAAAGGTATTTTGACCAAGGACGAGGAAACCGGTAAATTATATGAAGTAAGAGGAAAAGTTGTTGTAAACGCCACTGGAATTTGGGTCGATGAAATTTTGCAGATGGAAACCCCGGGTTAAATAAAACTGTATCATTATTCCATTTAAAAGCAATTTGTTTTTCAATTCCTCTCAAATCATTTATACCTATAACAAATTCTGTCTGATCAAATTGAATATCTTGTAGTGGAATATCATATGAACTAAAATCTATTTTTTCGAATACCCCTTCAAAGTCAATTTTTGAATTGTAAACAACAATTTCATAAATACCTCTATATCTTTTCTCTGGATTTATATCACCCGAGATATTTAGCTCAGTTGGCAAAATATGAATGTATTCCTTAAACTTGTTAATTTTTGTTGTTGAATCCTTTTTGGAAAATTCACGAATGTATCTAAAATATGGAATCGAAATAAACGGTCCCGATATTGTTTGTTCCTCACTCCATTTTGAGCTAACCTCTCTTATTGCAGCTTTCTGCGTTAATTCCCTTTCATGAATCAATTTTTTGATCATTGCCGTTGGAATTAATAGAAGTAACGTTATCACCACTATAGCTCCGAGTTTGAAATAGGTGTTGTTCTTCATAATTATCTGTTTTAATTTTTGCTTGTCCTTTGTTGCTTACTTAAACTGAACTCAAATACCCCAATATCGCATTTATATCTATTAGCACACCTTGTTTATCATTATAACATTCCGATCTAGGCAAATATACACCCAAAACGGGTATGCTTGGTTACTTGATGTTGCAGATCTTTCCATTCTTTAATTTAAGAAGATCGTGCCAGGTTTTTTTATAAAAACTTCTTCAATTTTACGATAATTTTTCAATATATCAAAAACCTTCGTGAAGGAAAATTTTGGATGTAGAGAAAACTTCTATGGTTTTTTCCTTGCTAATTTGGGTTTTCAACTCCAAATTTTACAAATTTCAAATATATCAGGGATATGGTTTTTGCACCCATCTACCACAAGGGGAGGAGAGGTAAATATCAACATGTTGTTACGGCGAATCGTTCTTCTTTATCAATCATTTTTAGTTTTTAGTAGCTTGAAGCTCTCTCCTGCAAGAAATCCGGTAGGCCGTTTCCACCATTCTATAGCTTTATGTGCGTCAAAGCTGCTTAGCGTAGGCGTTATGCAAATGGGGTAAGCGGAGCTTAATTACAGCATGCAGAACTTTTGTTTTGCTGATGTTCTGCTTCTCGGCACATGTAGGTTCCGTGAGAATTGCTGGCTACTATCCTGTCAGTTATACAGAACTTAATGCGAGATAGAACACTTATATAACCACCAAAACCCTTTGTTTTATACCGCATGTCAGCAGCAGTTAATATTTAAACTAATAGTTTTTAATCATTATTTGTCTCAAGTTTTATTCTAAATTTTCCTTCTGATATTAAAATACTATCTGTTTTATCAGAAATTGTATTTCTTAATAAGCCATTAAAATTCCCAGACATAATCCCTAAATTTTTATTATACTCATCAATGGTTAAGTTGAAATTAGTTGTTTCTTTATCAACGAATAAGCTATCAGGATAAGGATTTTCTAATGAAAAATCATAGTAAATCTTGGGTGCAGAAAAGTTCATTGTTGTCTTTTTCATTATATAAAACTATTAAAGAATCTTGAAGGCTGTATTACTCTTTGTCGAGTATTTTAACATTTAACCGAAATAATTCTTCGTTTATACTATTTAATAAATCTTCTGAATATCCTGCAACTATATAAGTGTAACAGTTTTTAAAAACATTATCAATTGTTCTAAATGAAGAATAAGTAACTGATTCTCCATTTTTTTTAAACCTAAAACAGGTTTCTTCTGTTTCATCCTTATTACAGCTACAAATTGCAATAAAAGACAATAAAAAAATTATCCGAAATATCACATTTTTAGATGAAATATTATTTATTCTTGTTCGCATGATATATTGTTTATTGAAATTGAATTCTCCATTTTTTTCTTTTTAAATCGGATTGTTCTAAGACCCCCATATATTTCCTTTTTTATCTACCAGGCAAATCCTATTCCTTTAATAAGTATTAGTTTATTGAATTCATCAATAGTTTCTTTCTTCTCGAAAATTCGTACTAAACCCTAATTAACTTGAACTCTTTTTCTAAGAACAGGACATTACTACATTCTCAGAGGTCGTGCCTGTTACCTAGGCATGAATAACTATAACACATTAAACCAATTCTTTTATTTCCCCCCTTTTTTAAGATAATCGGCATTATATTGGGATGGAGTTTTTCCAAAGTTTTCCTTAAATAATTTTATAAAGTAACTGGGATCACTAAAACCAACTGTATAAGCTAACTCTGCAATATGGACACTATTTCCGCATCTTAATATATGAGCCGCTTTTTTTAATCGAATTGATTTAATGAATTGATGTACAGATTGACCTGTTAGTCCACGTATTTTCCTGTACAATTGGCTCGAACTGATTCCTATTTCACGACAAAGATCCTCTTGTGAAAATCCTGACTTAGAGATATTTAATTCAATTATTTCCACTGCTTTTTCTAAAAATATTTCATCTCTTTTTATAAGGGCAATACCTTCTGGAATTATTTCAGATTCATCTTTAAATTTTTCTTTAAGTATTTTCCTATTAAATAATAGATTTTTAACCTGTATTTTTAGAAGTTCAGGATCAAAAGGCTTCACGATATATTCATCAGCTCCGATTTCATATCCCTTCTTAATATTTTCTAACGAATCCCTTGCGGTTAATAAAACCACTGGAATGTGTGATGTCAAGAAGGTATTCTTGATTTCATTACACAATTCAATACCATCTTTTTTGGGCATGATGATATCCGAGAGAATAAGATCTATTTGTTCTTTGTGGGCTATGTCTATAGCTTCCTTACCATTTTTTGCTTCAATGACTTTATAATTTTCAGATAGAATATCAGAAATGAACCTGAGTAAATCCTCATTATCTTCGACCACTAGGATTGTTTCTTTCTGCTGGTTTATTTTTTCTTTTATATCTATTGCTAATTCTACTGTTTCTGGTTCTAATACTTGCATGGGGAAATTAACAATAGGTTCTATTTTCCCGGGATTTACAGCTTGGTTATTAATTTCCTCTTCATTATATGCCGAAAGATCAATAGGTAAACATAAAAGAAATGTACTGCCTTCATT
>CAZOSQ010000214.1:0-6241 GCA_964582245.1 uncultured Bacteroidales bacterium
GAAGAGGAGATGATACCGTTTTTTAAATGAAATTGCAATTTTCACCCCCTGAATAAAAGAAATTTTTTCTTCATATCTTCTAACTCGGATTTTTTATTAAACAATATATATTCAAGAGCTTGTGAAGTAAACAATTCTCCCTTTTCACTCAGGGAGATCATGTTGTTTTCCACTTGGATCATATTGTTTTCACTGGCAAGATCCAGGACTTGTTGGGCATGTTTTTTACTCCAACTGAAATGACCGGTCAGGTGACCAATTTCTAGTTCGGAAGTATCAGGTTTGCTGCTATGGTTCTTGATATGCAGCAGGAAAGTAAGCATGAAAAATTCTCTTTTTTGTTGTTCAATTTTATTCAGCCAGGTAAGCAATCCCTTAGAGGGAGCAAACAAAAATGTCAGGAAAAAAATTGCACCAATGATGGTGGCCATGGACCCGGAAATAGATCCGTCCAACCAATGAGCCATCCAGTAGCCTCCCAAGGATGAGATAATCCCAAAAATGGCAGCCAACAGCAACATTCTTTTCAAATCATCGGTTAAAAGGTAGGCACTTGCTGCAGGAACAATCATCAATGCCACCACGAGTATAGCGCCTACTGCATTGAAAGCACCTACTGTCGTAATGGAAGTAATTGACATCAACGTGTAATGAATCAAAACGGGTGAAAAACCAAGAGATGCAGCTAGCTCGGGGTCAAAAGTACTGATTTTTATTTCCTTAAAAAACAAGAACAAAAGGATCAAGGTAAGCAGGAGAATTCCTCCCATAACCCATAATGATTGAGGGCCAAGATCCCTTTCCCAGGCAATAAACCTATCGAAAGGAGCAAAAGCCAATTCTCCTACCAGCACGACATCAGTATCTATATGAACATCCCCGGCATTTCGTGAAATTAATATAACCCCTATGCTAAAAAGAGCGGGAAATACCAACCCGATGGCAGTATCCTCCTTGACCAAACCTGTCCTGTTTACAGCCTCCACCAAAACCACCGTCAGTACACCAGCCAAGGCAGCCAACAAGATTAAGATAGGTGATCCAATATCCCGCGTGATAAAAAACCCTATTACAATCCCCGGCAATATGGAATGACTAATTGCATCGCTTATCATGGACATTTTTCTCAATACTAAGAATGTCCCGGGAAGGGCACATGCAACAGCTACGACCATGGCTATTAACTGTATTTCAACTTGTGCAGGGTTCATATACAAATTAATTTTTTACTTTTTATATGCTTCTTTTGCTTTTTCATAGCCTTCTTGTGTCAATATCCAATTTTCTCCTTCGAGAATAATGAGGTTTTTATCCTCTAATTCCTTCAAGTATTTTTTATTGATATTTTGAAAATTGCTTAAAATACGGTAAGAATGTGGATGTTTGAAATTCTCATGGCTAGAGACAATTTCATACATGAACGACAGGATTTTATTTAGCCTCAAGTTCTTCCTGTTTTGATATTGCCTAATCCGTCTTGAAAGCAATCCCCTTTCCGGGGCAAAAACAAAAGAAAAAACAACTATCACAACAGCTACAATCACTATCACCGGCCCCGTGGCAATCCTAGCGACTGAAGTACTTATGGCTGTGCCCAGTATCCCGGATGAAGCACCAAAAACAGATGCCAAAATGACCATGCTACCAAGCTTATTTGTCCATTGGCGTGCGGCAGCAGCCGGGGCCAACAACATGGCACTCATCAGTACAACCCCAACGGTTTGAAGGCCTATAACAATTGCTATCACGATTAACATGGTTAACAATATATCGAGGAATTTAATATTAAAACCGAGCGTTTTAGCATATTGACCATCAAAAGTAAGAATCTTAAATTCTTTCCAAAAAAGAAATAAAATAGCAAGGGAAACGGTTCCGACAATTGATACGAGCCAAACATCCTTCACCATTAAAGTTGCTGCTTGACCAAAAAGAAAATCATCCAGGCCGGCTTGGTTGGCATTGGGTTGTTTTTGTATAATGGTCAATAGAAGCATGCCAAAACCAAAAAAAACAGATAAAATAATGCCCAAGGCAGTATCAGATTTTAAGCGTGTTTTACTGGTAATTCCCATGATCCAGATAGTCCCAATCAGGCCGCTGACAACAGCCCCCAAGAAAAGCCACCAGGGATCCTTGCCCCCTATAATCAAGAAAACCAAAGCTATACCCGGCAGGGCAGCATGAGAAATAGCATCACCCAGCAAACTTTGCTTGCGGAGCACGGCAAAGCTACCCAGCATACCCCATACAATACCCATTACTGTTGTGCCGAGGGTAATAGTGCGTACCGTGTAATCGTGCAACAACCAATGAAAATATTCAAATACCTGGTGCATAATTCTTAATCCTCCTGGATATATGGTTTTCTTTCACCTGCTAATATTGAAAATGAATACTTAACCCGTTGTTTCATCCTTGCCACTGACCTTGAAATTGATACCATAAGTCTTCGTGAGATTATCATCATTGAAAATATCCTTCACGGGGCCAGTAGCGACCTTTTTCACATTCAAAAAGGTGACCCAATCAAAATACTCGGGGACTGTCTGCAAATCATGATGAACCACTGCGACTGTTTTTCCCGATTCCCTTAATTTCTTTAATATATTGATAATAGCTTTCTCGGTAGTGGCATCAACCCCTTGAAAGGGTTCATCCATAAAATAAACCAAGGCATCCTGTACCAAGGCTCTTGCTAAAAATATCCTTTGCTGCTGTCCCCCGGATAATTGGCTGATCTGACGATCTCGAAACTCAAGCATACCGACTTGATCCAAAGCTTCCAGTGCTGCCTTTTTTTCTTTTGCGCCAGGACGTTTAATCCACCCCAATCGACCATATGTTCCCATCATGACGACATCCAGTGCCGTGGTTGGAAAATCCCAATCCACACTCCCTTTCTGGGGAACGTAAGCAACCAAAAAACGATTTTTCTTGTAAGGTTTTCCAAAAATAGAAACATTTCCCGCGATGGGTTTGACGATTCCAAGAATAGCCTTGATTAACGTGGATTTCCCGGCACCATTAGGCCCAACAATGGCCATTAATATTCCCCTTGGAACGGCAAGGTCAATATCCCACAGGACTGGCTTGTATTTATAGGCCACTGTCAAATCATCAACCCGTACAGCTATATCATCATTCATTTATTATCAATGTTTGGGTTCAAACATTCCTCTTGATAAAAGATTCTCTCTTCCATTTTCAAGTGGACTTCAATATTTTTAATTTGTTATAAAAATATATACTTTAATCACCTTTTCCTAATGACATTCACCGATTATCTTTTTTTCACGATGTAACCAATCAAGAAATTTTTTGTTTTCATTTTAAAGCATCAACAATGGTTGTTACATTGTGTTGAAACATACCAAGGTAAGTACCTTCCTTAGTGCCGGGACTTCCACATGCATCAGAATATAATTCTCCGCCAATGGTCACTTCAAAGCCTTTACTTTTAACAGCTGCTTGCAATGCCTGTATATTTCTTTTAGACACTGAAGATTCAACAAATATTGCTTTTATCTTACGTTCAACAATGACATTAGCCAAATTTTGAACATCCTTGACACCAGCTTCAGTTGCCGTACTAATTCCTTGCAAACCCATCACATCAAAATCATACGCCCTGCCAAAATAATTAAAAGCATCATGAGCAGTGACAAGTACCCTTTTTTCTTTAGGCAATTTTTCCACTTCCCGGTCAATAACTTGGCTAACTGAATCTAGTTTAGACAGGTATTCTTCCAGGTTATTTTTGTAAGTATTCGTATTTGCCTGATCCGAATCAATAAGAGTATTGGCAATATAAATAGCAACCATTCTCCACAATGATAAATCAAACCAAGTATGTGGGTCATAATTCGATGCAAAATATTCTGATCCAATTAATTTTGATTTATCAATCGTATCACTTACGGCGACTACTTTAACACCCCTGTGTTTCATTTTTTCAAAAACCTCCTCTAATTTCCCTTCCAAATGTAACCCGTTATAAAAAACAATATCAGCGTTATACAACTTGTTAACATCTCCCTCGCTTGCTTGGTAAAGATGTGGATCTACCCCGGCACCCATTAAACCTGAAACTTTTATTGAATTTCCACCGAGCTGTTTCACAATATCCGTGATCATCGTGGTGGTAGTTACAACCTGTAATTCCTCATTCCCATTTTTTTTAACATTACTGTTGCAGGAAAGAAGGACAAGAGAGGTGATAATTAATATGGAATTTGTAAATTTCTTCATTATGATCTAATTTTTATACGATTTATATTTTTTCATTTGTTCCCGATTTTTAATCGAATAATTATTTTTGCCCTCATGAAGGGCGAATACTCGCTCTCCTTCGGTTCGCTCAATGGTTATCTTTTTTAACTCATTTTTTTAAACATCATTTTATTATTTAACTCCTATTATTTTTTTAACGATGTTCAACAAGGCTCATAAATATTTTAACATCATTAAACACCATGTTTTTAAAAATGTTTAATTTTTTCAATCCCATTGTTTTAAATTAAACCCGCAATATACAATAAAATTTTGGATGATAAATAGATACCTGAAATATCCTGTAACCCTATCCTGGCGTAGCCATAACCAGCGGTATACGGTTAACCTAGTTTATTGCCTTCGTACTAGAATTATCAGCAAATTTAAAAAGTAGCACCGAATATTTTTTTAGCTATGAACCTAAACGTAGTGAAGCTCGGTGAAGCCAATTCACGAATAAAAACTTATAAACCAATTGATTCAAAGAATCAATTGGTTTATTATTCGTGTTCATCTTTTATGTTAATTCATATTGAATAAATTAATTGCACCTTCCTTTGTTTATTATATTCTTATATTCGTGTATTCGTGGCTAAAGATAGGGTATTAAATGATATCCATTGTTAACTTTTGCCAAATAATGCAAGAATATTAGATGTTAGATGTAATGTACTAAATACACAAAATAATTGAAAAAAATTATAAGAGAAATTATGGGTGCCCAACTTTAATCAGGCTGTTATACCCACATAAAGCACTTCCATTTATTTTTTTCTTACCCTTGAGCGTTATATCCCCCCATCAAAATCAACCTCCATCATTTTATCTTTCTTAACCGGCTTATAGTTGTTAATTCGGTAGGTCAAGGCCAATGAAAAAAACGGGGAATCCAAGGTATGTTTATTATGTACTTCAAGCGTGCTGCTTGAAGTAATTATTTCTCGTTTCATGGTCCCAAAGATGTCTCGCACATTGAAGACAACCGTCAAGTTGTTGTTTAAAAAATTTTGTTTTATCCCGGTATTCAAGTAATAAAAAGCTTTCCGTTTTCCTTGTGCAACCAGGTACGGTGATTGATAAAAACCTGTAACTTGGATTCTTGTTCCCCATTTCAACCTGGTGTCGGTATTTAACCTGGCTGACCAGGATAGACCAGATTGGAATACTGCTTCTCCATCTAACTCACCTTGCAACCAATTTTGATATACATTTCCACTGGCATTTATATTGAGCCACTTTACAAAATCAAGGTTAGCCATTCCTTCAACACCCAGTGCCAGGTCTTGATGAATGTTCTCGAATGTAAACTTGGTAAAGTCCTTGCCCGATTCTAATATCACCCTATCGATTTTATTTCTAATTTCCCGGAAGTAAGCTTCTAATGAAAAAAGTGATTTCTTAACCTTTCCCTGGTAATTTAACTCGTATGAATTTATCGTTGCCGGTTTTAAACCGGGATTACCAACCCTTACATTTGACCTGTCAATGTAAACTTCAAACGGATCTAGGTAATATCCCCTGGGTCTTTCAACACGCCTACTATAACTAGCCATCAACTGTTGTTCACCGGGAAATTTTTTGGATAAATGAAAACTTGGATAAAAATTCCAAGGATTATATGCATATTTTTCATCGATCAACAACAAATGTATCAAGCGATCGGTGTACTCTGCCCTTCCACTTGCTTGTAGGGAAAGAAAGCCAAAATCATAATTAAATGTACCATAAACGCTATAGATATTCCTTCTGAATTTTACCTCATTGTAATTGGAGGAATCAAAAGCAGAAGTTCCGGTAAACTGGTATTCCATTTCTTGTTCATCTAAATGAACCAAGTACCCTGCTTCCCATTTCCCGGTCTCACCCAAGGTTTTAAAATAGTCCATCTTTGCCTCGAATTCAACTTGTTTTCCTTTCTCGGTGCTCCCTTCCCTTAAGGAATCGAATATAACATCCCACTGCTTAT
>CAZOSQ010000215.1:0-6205 GCA_964582245.1 uncultured Bacteroidales bacterium
GGCAAGAATTGTACAAGAAGCTATTGTTGGACCTTCTTTAGGACAAGAGGCTATCAATTCTGGTATGTTGTCATTTATCATTGCTTTTAGCGTGGTTCTTCTTTATATGATATTCTTTTATAGCCGAAGAGCCGGGTTGGTTGCTGATATTGCCTTGCTGGTCAATATGTTTTTTGTATTTGGCGTATTGGCTTCCTTGAAAGCGGTTTTAACTTTACCCGGTATTGCCGGTATCGTGCTTACCATAGGTATGTCGGTCGATGCTAATGTGCTTATTTATGAACGGATTAAGGAGGAATTGAAAGCAGGTAAAGGATTAAAATTAGCCATTTCCGATGGTTACAAAAATGCTTATTCCGCCATCATAGATGCGAACGTGACGACCTTATTAACAGGTATTATTTTATATGTGTTTGGTATTGGCCAAATTAAGGGGTTTGCAACTACATTGGTGGTAGGTATCCTTACTTCACTCTTCTCGGCTATTTTTATTACAAGATTAATATATACCTCCATGTTAGATAAGGAAAAAGGATTGCGTTTTTCTACGAAACTTACAGAGAATTTCTTGGTCAATACCAATTTTGATTTCCTTGGTAAAAGAAAAATGTTTTACGTTATATCCGGTATAGTAGTCTTACTAGGAATAGGGGCCTTGTTTACAAAAGGTCTTAACCAAGGGGTTGATTTTACAGGTGGTAGAACCTATGTCGTGAAATTTGATGAGAATACACAGGTAAAAACCACTGATGTAGCCCAAATGTTAAAAGATCAATATGGTCAAGCACCGGAAGTGATTACATTTGGTAGTGATAACCAGGTAAGAATAACTACAAAGTATAGAATTGCTGAACGTCAACCCGAAGTGGACGAAGATGTTCAACAAAAGTTGTACCAGGGTTTAATGCCTATTTTGGGGGATGATGTAAGTTACGAAGAGTTTAACGAGAACTACAGGATGAGTAGTCAAAAAGTAGGGCCAACCATTGCCGATGATATTAGAAAGGCCGCGGTATGGGCAGTTTTATTCTCCCTGGTGATTATTTTCCTATACATCCTTATCAGGTTTAGAAACTGGCAATTTGGACTGGGAGCATTGGCAGCCTTGGTTCATGATGTATTAATTGTCATGGGATTGTTTTCCCTCTTATACGGTCTAATGCCTTTTTCTTTGGAAATTGACCAGGCATTCATTGCCGCTGTATTGACCATCGTGGGTTATTCAATTAATGATACCGTGGTGGTTTTTGACAGGATACGAGAATACGTGGGGCTATACCCGAAAAGGGAAAGAAAAGATTTAATCAACTCGGCATTGAACAGTACTTTAAGTAGAACCATGAGTACATCCTTTAGTACCTTCTTCGTGTTGTTGGCAATTTTCTTGTTCGGTGGAGAAGTGATTCGCGGGTTTATTTTTGCTTTATTAACAGGTATTTTGGTGGGGACTTATTCGTCATTGTTCATAGCCTCTCCCATAGTATATGATGCTGTTTTGAGATCTTCAAAAGTTGTAAACTCTAAAACAAAAAAAGCAGCCTGAAAAAAATAGATATTTCAATAAAAAAAGCCCTGGAATTCCAGGGCTTTTTTTATTGAATTGTATGAGATTATTTTGGATCAAGGTAAGATTAGGATGGAGTAAGAAATCTCTATATTTTTTCAAATAAAAAAGTTACTGATTGCAAAAACCATGATATAGAATTTGATTAAAATGTTATAATTAAATGAATTAAGATCCTGGAAGGATTTAGTATGAATAACCCCGGATGCAATCCGGGGTATAAATGGGAAACAAAAAAAAAACTACCTGGTTCTGGCTAAGCCAGTTTAAGAAAGAAATAAATCCTATTATTCCACTTGGAAATAATTTATTGACATTCAGTATAATATAGTTATAAAATTTGATCTTTATTTTTTTAGATTAAAAACAATTTTCTATATTTGTTCATTCCCATGAAGAGGGGAATAAGTATCATGGAATAATAGATTATGATCTGCAACTATTTTTCTAGGTACAATGATTTAAATAAATAAGTTTCAGTAAATGAAAACCATCATAATTATAGGTAATGGCATTGCAGGCATAACAGCTGCTAGGCACATTCGTAAAGGAAGTAATCATCGCATTATTGTTGTTTCTTCTGAAACAGAATATTTTTTTTCCCGTACTGCCCTGATGTATATTTACATGGGCCACTTGTCCTTTGAAAGAACCAAACCATATGAGAACTGGTTCTGGAAAAAGAATCGTATTGAATTAATAAGGGATAAAGTTACAAGGGTTGATTTTGAGCAAAAATCCATTTGGCTTCCCGGGAGACATTTGAATTACGACTTGTTATTAATAGCTTCCGGTTCAAAACCCCGATTCTTTGGCTGGCCTGGGCAGGAACTAACTGGAGTTCAGGGCATGTATCACCTCCAGGATGTCGAAAAGATGGAAAAAAACACCCGTGGAATCAACCGGGCTGTTATTGTGGGTGGGGGATTGATCGGCATAGAAATGGCCGAGATGCTTCATGCTCGACACATTCCGGTTACTTACCTGGTAAGGGAATCTAGCTTTTGGAACAAGGTTTTACCTGCTGAAGAGTCAAAAATGGCGAATCAAATAATACGAGATCATCACGTGGATTTGCGCCTGGAAACAGAGTTAAAGGAGATCGTGGGAGATGAAAAAGGACGTGTAAGATCCGTGATTACCAATAAAGATGAAGAAATACCTTGTAATTTTGTGGGATTAACCATAGGGGTCGAACCTAATATTGGATTCCTGGAAAATTCTGGTTTAAAAATTAACAAGGGCATTGTTGTCAATAAATTTTTAGAAACGAACATTCCGGGGGTATATGCCGCGGGAGATTGTGCTGAACATGCCAATCCTCCTGATCAACGGCGGCCGGTAGAACAAGTTTGGTACACGGCCCGCTTAATGGGTGAGACAGTTGCTTCTAATATTCTCGGGAAAAAAATCTCTTACCAACCGGGAATCTGGTTTAATTCTGCGAAATTTTTCGAGGTGGAGTACCAGGTTTATGGCTTGATATCGCCAGGATCTAACGAAAATGAAGAAACTTTCTACTGGGAACACAAGGAGAAAAAAGAATGCTTGCGAATCGTGTACCATAAAGAAGATGGGTATTTATTGGGGATTAACCTTCTCGGAATTCGTTTTCGACAGGAAGTATGTGACCAATGGATCAGGGATAAAATACATGTTGATCGCATAATGGAAAATATTGAAAAGGCTAATTTTGATCCTGAATTGTTCCGTGAAAATGGGCAGGATATAATTGAAAGCTACAACAAGCAGGAAAATAAATCTCTAGTATTGAAGTCTCAACGAGGAATAAAATTATTGAATAAACATGGAGCCTATTGATATGCAGCTAGAGAAGAAAAAGGATACCATTGAATACATTGGGCTAGGAATTTTCCTGTTTTCACTGTTGGTTTTCCTGGCTATCCCGTTTATGAACAATTACCGGTTAAATGAAGACATGATTAGGAATGCCATGTTGAAAGAAGGGCAGGTAGAAGCTATCATAAATGCTTCAAATGACATCCTTGGAAAAAATTACCCGTCTAAATCAGCCTTCATTCGTGATCTTAAAGATGCGGTGGAAGGGATAAACATGGCTTTCCGCGAGCAAGAAAATTGGCAACTGGTTGTACATGATACTGAAAGTTTATTGTTTGAATTGACAAAATCGGCTAGCCATGGATGGGCACGGGAATATAGAAACGTATGGTTTTTAATCCTTTTTATAATGGGACCCCTTGGCGCATTATTATATATTTTTATAAAATATTTCAGGTCTAAACCGGGCATTAATAATAACAATAAATATTTAGAAAAATTTAGCAATAGGGGGTGGAATGGAATTGTTTTAGGCATTTTCCTAATAACATTTTACATATTGCTTTATTTTTTCCCTGCTTACATAGCTGAATGGACATTTCCCATAGATGGATTTAGCAAATTGTTAACTGGTGAACCTGCCGGGAGGTGGTTCCTCTACGGGTTTATTTATACCTTGGCTATCCTGCTTCCCGGTTTACGATTTATGATCAAATACCGGCATAGTCGTTATCATCTTATCAGGACAACCTCGGTGATCTTTTTCCAGTTGATTTTTGCGTTCATGGTAGCTAACCTATTATACTTGTTTAATTTACCCTCGGTAGATTTGAAAAATATTTGGCCATTGGATTATAGCTTTTTCTTTGAATGGAGGATCAAGGAATATATCCAGAATGGTACCATTGGAATTTTCATGTTAATTTGGGGAATATTATTGGCTTTTGTTTCAGTTCCCTTGGTCACTTTCCTGGTGGGCAAGAGATGGTATTGTTCCTGGGTGTGTGGATGTGGTGGTTTAGCAGAAACTGCTGGTGATTCTTTTCGACATTTATCTGATAAATCTCTTGCAGCTTGGAGAGTGGAAAGGGTGCTTGTTCATTCCGTGCTGGTTTTTGCCATTTTGATGACTGCTGGGGTCTTGTTTACCTTTTTTACTGAAAAGACACAATTTTTGTTTTTCAATACTTTTGAGTTACGAGAAACTTATGGCTTTGCAATAGGAGCTATATTTGCCGGGGTGATTGGCACAGGTTTTTATCCTTTCATGGGAAACCGTGTATGGTGTCGTTTTGGTTGCCCATTGGCCGCTTACCTTGGGATTGTGCAGCGATTTAAATCTCGTTTCAGGATCACCACCAACGGGGGACAGTGCATATCATGCGGGAATTGTTCAGCTTATTGTGAAATGGGAATAGATGTTCGATGGTATGCTCAGCGAGGACAAAATATTATAAGAGCCTCCTGCGTAGGTTGCGGAATTTGCGCGGCTGTTTGTCCAAGGGGTGTCTTAAGACTTGAAAACGGCCCGGAAAAAGGCAGGTTTGAAAACAACCAGTATATTAAAACTTGAGGAAACTAAAAAGAAGATGATCGTGAGAGATATTTACGTGATCATACCTGCATACAACGAACAAAATTCGGTAAACCTGGTGGTACAGGATATCCCGGGAGGACTGGTAAAGGAAGTAATCGTGGTAGATAATAATTCTTCTGATAAAACAGGAGCAAATGCTTTGTCTGCCGGAGCCACATTGCTTAGGGAAAATAAACAAGGGTATGGGTTTGCTTGCCTGAAAGGGATTGATTATTTACAAAATAAAGCAAAAGAAGGTGACGTGGTGGTTTTTTTGGATGCAGATTATTCCGATTACCCGGGTGAAATGAAAAATGTTATTTCTCCAATAATTAATCAAAATTATGACATGGTAATCGGTTCCAGGGCACTGGGTAAAAAAGAAAAAGGGTCCATGACTCCCCAGCAGGTTTTTGGAAACTGGTTGGCAACCACCTTGATTCGTTTTTTTTACAAGGCTAAATTCACGGATCTTGGTCCATTTCGAGCCATTACCTTTGGGAAATTAATGGAGCTGGAGATGAAGGATAAAACCTATGGATGGACCGTTGAGATGCAATTAAAGGCAGCAAAAAGAAGTTATAGATTTACCGAGGTACCGGTAAATTACAAGAAACGAATTGGAAAATCCAAGGTTTCAGGAACCCTTAAAGGAACTGTTATGGCGGGGTATAAAATTTTGTCAAGTATTTTTAAGTATTTGTAAAATGAAAATAGTTGTCATAAGTATATATTTTTTGTTGTTGACGATCATATTTTTTTACAGCTTGGTTCAACTTAACCTGGTGATAAATTACCGCAGGTCAAAGAGGAAGAAAGAGGAAAAGATTGATTTTAATGGAGATTATCCTTTTGTAACCATCCAGTTGCCCGTGTATAATGAATTATACGTGGTAGATCGCCTGATAGATTCCGTTGTCGCCCTTGATTACCCTCATGAAAAATTAGAAATTCAGGTACTGGATGATTCCACGGATGAAACATCAGGAATCATAGCCAACAAGGTTAAAGAATATCAGCAAAAAGGTATTATCATAAGTCACGTGCAGCGCCAAATAAGAACCGGGTTCAAGGCCGGGGCTCTTGCCGAGGGAACAAAGATAGCGCGAGGTGAATTAATAGCCATTTTTGATTCTGATTTTATTCCAAGAAAAGATTTCTTGAAAAGAACCGTGGTATATTTTCAAAATAAAAATCTTGGTGTAGTGCAAACCCGTTGGGGACATTTAAATCGTGATTATTCTCTTCTTACCAAGCTCCAAGGT
>CAZOSQ010000216.1:0-834 GCA_964582245.1 uncultured Bacteroidales bacterium
TGTTTGGTATTTTAGAGATAAGTTTTTTCATCTCGGGATACTCGCTCCCGGGCTTTCGTAAGTGAAAATACATCAATCCATGTTGAAAAAGGGTGGTAATAATCTCTTCTTCCTTTTCGAGAAAATCAGGATGTGATATCACGATAATTTTCATGGTAGATGTTTATAGGTAATAGCAATAGTAATAATTATTAAGTGCTTTTTTATTATTCATAGTCCTTGTATATTTTTTTTGTTCCACTGATCAACTTGTAAATGATTTGTCTATTTTTCTTAAGTCCTTGGTAGAACGCATTGAACAAAACTTTTCACCGCACATTGAACAAAAGCTGGAGGTTTTATTATCTTCATCCGGAAGAGTAACATCATGATATTCAATTGCTGTATGAGGATCCAATGCTAAGTTAAATTGGTCTCTCCACCTAAATTCAAATCGAGCCTTGCTCATGGCATAGTCTCTTCTCCAAGCTGCAGGATGTCCTTTGGCCAGGTCAGCGGCATGGGCAGCAATTTTGAAGGTAACCACACCAGTCTTCACATCCTCTTTACCGGGTAAACCCAAATGTTCCTTGGGGGTAACGTAGCACAACATGCTGGTTCCATAATAGGCAATCATGCTTCCACCTATGGCTGAGGTGATGTGATCGTAGCCGGGGGCAATATCAGTCACAAGGGGACCCAACGTGTAAAATGGAGCTTCATAACAATGTTTAAGTTCCAAATCCATGTTTTCCTTTACCAAGTGCAAAGGTACGTGACCGGGGCCCTCGATCATCCCTTGAACGAAATGGTTCCACGCTTTGATTGTGACTTCCCCCAAGGTTCTTAACTCGG
>CAZOSQ010000216.1:844-6201 GCA_964582245.1 uncultured Bacteroidales bacterium
GAGCCTCATCATTGGCGTGTGCAATGCTTCCGGGGCGTAAACCATCTCCCAGTGAAACGCCTACATCATATGCTGCCAAAATTTCGCATATCTCGTCAAAATGGGTATAGAGAAAATTTTCTTGATCATGGATCATGCACCATTTGGCCATGATGGCGCCACCTCTTGAGACAATTCCAGTGACTCTTTGATGAGTCAAGGGAATGTGTTCCTTTAACAACCCAGCATGGATAGTAAAATAATCCACTCCTTGCTCTGCCTGTTCAATTAAAGTGTCTTTATAAATTTCCCAGGATAAATTTTCCACGTTTCCATCTACTTTTTCGAGTGCTTGATATAGTGGAACTGTTCCGACTGGGACAGGCGAATTACGAATTATCCATTCACGGGTTTCATGAATATTGGCTCCCGTGGAAAGATCCATTATTGTATCAGCACCAAGTGTAAATGACCATACCGCTTTTTCAACCTCTTCACGAATGGATGATGTTACAGGAGAATTACCAATATTGGAATTGATTTTAACCAAGAACTTGGAACCAATGATCATGGGTTCTGATTCCGGGTGGTTAATATTAGCAGGAATGATGGCACGACCCGCGGCAATTTCATCCCGGATAAATTCAGGTGTGATTGGTTTTTGCAAGTGTTTATTGGAAGGTAAATATCCATTCATGTTTTTTAGCTCATCCACCCGCTGGTTTTCTCTTATGGCCACATATTCCATTTCCGGGGTTATTAAACCTTGTTTAGCATAATATAATTGTGTTACAGGTTTACCTTGTTTAGCTTTTCTTGGATTCGTTAACACATGTTTAAACCTGAGTGTCGATAAAGATTTGTCTGATAATCTTTTTTTCCCATATGATGAACTTAAACTTTCCAACTTCTCCGTGTCATTTCTTTCTTCAATCCATTTTTCCCTTATTTTGGGTAGTCCCTCGGAAAGATTTATCAGGTGATATGGGTCTGTATAAGGTCCGGAAGTGTCATAAACAGTGATGGGACGGTTTGGCAAAACAGAGCCGTCATCAGCCACCGTGTCCGTTAAATGAATTTCCCGCATACTTACCCTTATGTCATGTATTTTTCCAGGGACATGAATTTTTTTTGAACATGGAAAATTGAAGTGGGGATCTAGTTTAATATCATTCATGGTTAAATTTTTTTAGTATTCTTATTTCAATCGTGCTTCATTAACCCAGGCAGTCAAAATATCACCCTCCTTGGGCAGCTTTTATCAACAGGATATGATCATTTTCTTTAAGTAAGAAATTTTCCCAATTTGCACGACTAATGACTTCATCGTTAACAGCAATTGCCATCCCGTTGGTATTTTCAAACTTGAAATGATCAAGTAATTGATTAATAGATAGTGTATTACCTCCTAAATCTTGTTCCTCGTCATTGATATATATCTTCATAAAATATTTCTATTAAGTATTTTTTCCGGGTAAATGTCAAGAATAAACTTGTTATCAATGTTAAATATTGATGTATCAATTTACCTTGTTCATATTCAAAATATGATGTAGGAGTACTAAAAATTTACTGAAATCTATTATCTCCCTGCGCCGGCATTACCCGGTTCAGGTTCCAAGGGTATGATCTCAGCCTGGTTAGTAAGGCACCCCTGCTCAATTGAATTACAAAAGTACCAAAAATAATTGAAAAGTAAGTAAGAAAAAAAAGCAGCTTGTTTAAAACATTTGTGGAGGTCTTTTTATAATGTTTGCCAAATATTAATTGCATGTGGTTTTTTTTGGTCACTTCCTGGTTGTGGAAGTATTTGACAGATGATTCATATTTCCAATACATTGGGAATGTATTATTATAGGTTTCCCCTGTTTGCATAAATACAATTTGGCTCATGGATTTTAATTTTTCCTGCCATCTGTAATTCATTAATTATGGGTAGTGTGAAAAATATTAAAAATTAAAAAGGGGACAACTTGTTTCAAAATATTTAAACGTGGCAATTAGTGGTGAAAAATCGGGGAGCAACATATTCCGGAAATTTTCAACAAGTTAGTAAGGTAATTAAAAAAAAATGTCACCTCCCGGTGACATTTTTTTGAATACTAACTAACTACTACTACTACTACTACTACTACTATGAAATCTATTATAAAAACACACATTCTCTTGTTCGTTATCATTTAATACGGGATTTATTTTTCTAGGTTTCAAAAAAAATGAAATTAAAAAAAAATTAATTCACTTTTGCCGAAATTTGATATTATGAGTAGCTGTATCATAAAGTCTTGATTGTTGTTTTTAGGAAAAAGTAATGGTTGTATTTCATATAATTGCTTTTACTCCTAGTTTTTTAGCTTATTCATGTTTTGTATTGAAATACATAATCAGTTGATCAATAAAAATATAGCTCACCCTGATTTTTTTTCTCCCTCATAATGAATTATATTTATGGCCTAATAATCTTGCTTAATAAAAAAAATATGCAACACAGGGATATTATTATTAAAGGAAGGGTTCAAGGGGTAGGCTTTAGACATTTTGCAAGGCAACAAGCCCGTGCTTACGGGATCAAGGGATTTGTGAAGAATCAACCAGATGGATCAGTATTTATTGAAGCCGAAGGTGATAAAGAGAACTTATCAGAATTTATCAGGGCCTGCAAAAAAGGACCCGGTTGGTCCAACGTGGATGATATGGATACCCGTGAAGGAGAGATTAAAAATTATTCTTCATTCGAGGTAAGGTATTAAAATTAAGCTAACTTAACTATATTGACCATCTATTAAATAAATGGATAATCCATATAAGAAGATTTCGTTATTGAGAGAGATTGTTTTTTAGAATCTTCATAAATTGTTAAATTTGAAAATTAATCATAGAAAATGGATGATTTTGAAAAGATATATTCAAAAGAAGTAATTGAATTTGTAACCGTGGCGAACCAGTACTGTATTCTTTTGGAAGGAATGAATGAACTTTCTAAAAAAGAACTTATAGATCAAGTTCACAAAATCTTACCGCTTCTTTATCTAAAAGGCACATTATTGCCTAAAATTGAGTTTTGTATTAACGAGGAAGGGAACGAGAAATTTGTGGATGAACATCTTTGGCAAGATATACATGGTAAATTATTTAAAAAAATAGGAAAACATGATACGTACTTAGAGGTTTTTGACCCCTTGATACATGATTTGGATGAACCCGTTACAAGCAGTATATCAGAACATTTAGCCGATATTTACCAAGATATAAAGGACTTTATCATGCTCTATAGGATTGGGACCAACGACATAATGAATGATGCTGTTTGGGAGGTGCGTTTGCAGTTTGAACAATATTGGGGACAAAAGCTTGTTAATGTTTCACGTGCATTGCATAATGTTTATTATAGTGAAAATCCATTAGATGAAGAAGAGGAACAATTTTCTGCCGATGACGAAAATCATGATATAGACACGAGTTCCTGGTTCATCACGAAAAGACAGGAAGAATTAAGAAAAGGAAATGAAGATGATGTTTTCGAATAGTATTACCAATGAGGAGATTTATGAATTGCCGGTTCATTCTTTCGAGGGAAAAGTATTCATTGCCCATACAATTAGTGATATAAAAAAAATTTACCCTTACCTTAAAGCACAAGAAGTGCTTGGTTTTGATACGGAAACACGTCCATCCTTTAAAAAAGGGATGGTCAATACTGTTTCGCTCTTACAATTCTCAACCCATGAACTTGCTTTCTTGATTAGGGTAAACATGACGGGATTACCTGTTGAAATTATGGACATCCTTTCGGATGGAAATATCCGTAAGGTAGGGGTTGCGATTAAAGATGATGTGAAGGATTTACAAAAACTTAATTATTTTGATCCGGCAGGTTTTATTGATCTTCAGCAATACGCCGAGATGTTTAGGATCATGGATAAAAGCCTCAAAAAGTTAGCTGCTATTGTGCTAGGTATTAGAATATCAAAATCACAAAGAACTTCAAATTGGGAAAATGATATTTTGACTGAAGCCCAAGTCAAATACGCTGCTACAGACGCATGGGCTAGCTACAAGATTTATGAACAACTAACCGGGAGTATTAGAAATGGAAAAGTATCCTAGGGTTATTCTAAAACCTGGAAAAGAGCAGTCTATTTTTCGTTTTCATCCTTGGATATTTTCCGGTGCGATTAAAAAATACGAAACCTTGGTAGAAGGGGATATCGTCGAGGTATATTCGAGTAAGAATGAATTTTTGGCAATGGGCCATTACCAGGTAGGTTCTATAGCTATCAGGATTTTTTCTTTCACAAAAGTTGATCCCGGGGAGTCTTTTTGGAAAGATAAATTGATCAATGCCTTGAAGTATCGAGAAGCGAATGGGTTGGTAAATAATGATTCCACGAATGTTTTTCGATTATTCAATGCCGAGGGAGATGGAATACCCGGCCTGATTATAGATTACTATGGAGGAATAGCAGTAATGCAAATTCATACGGTCGGTATTTATCGGCTGAAAGAAACATTAGCCCAGGTGATTTTAAATTTACCCGGGTTAGAAGTAACAAGGGTTTACAATAAAAGTGAAACGACCATGCCCTATAAAGCCCAAGTTGATGTAAAAAATGGATATCTTGCAGGTGAAGAGAACTCCCAAAATGACTTTAACTTGGTATTGGAAAATGATTTACAATTTAGGATCAATTGGGAAGAAGGGCAGAAAACAGGTTTTTTTATTGATCAGCGAGAAAACAGGAAATTATTAGGAGATTATGCACGGGAACGCAACGTGTTAAACATGTTTGGCTATACCGGTGGATTTTCGGTATATGCTCTCAAGGGAGGCGCTAATTTAGTCCATACGGTGGATAGTTCAAAACATGCCATAAATTTGGCTAATGAAAACGTATCTTTAAATTTTACTAATGCTCCACATCAAGGGTTTGCTGTTGATGCATTTGAATTCATGAGGACTTCTAATACATTGTATGACCTTGTAATACTTGACCCCCCGGCTTTCGCAAAACATGTAAATGTGCTAAATAACGCTTTGCAAGGATATAAAAGGTTAAACCAGGCAGCCTTAGAAAAAATAAGTGCAGGAGGTATCTTATTTACTTTTTCTTGTTCTCAGGTAGTGAGCAAGGAAAATTTCAGGAAATCTGTTTTCGCAGCCGCGGCCAACGCCAAACGGAAGGTGAGAATTATGCACCAGTTAACCCAGCCGGCTGACCATCCTATTTCCATTTATCACCCAGAGGGTGAGTACTTGAAGGGACTGGTTCTTTTCGTGGAATAGAGTAATTTTTTACTTATGATAAAATATTTAAAACACCAAGAAATCGATAAAAAAAATGGGACCAGTGCATGGATGAATCCTTGAATTCGCTGGT
>CAZOSQ010000217.1:0-6198 GCA_964582245.1 uncultured Bacteroidales bacterium
ACGCTGGGTTCAAGGTGAATCCGATGCGCTTTAATACATGTGACGCGTCACTAGAAGGATTTTATCTATTTAATGAATTTTTCCTTCAACCACTATGACGATTTCACCCTTGATATTTTTCTCCTTGTAAAAATCAATGACTTCTTGTAATGTCCCACGGATATTTTCCTCGTGAATCTTTGTCAATTCCCTGGAAACCGATACTTTTCTATCACTTCCCAAGCATTCAAGTAAATCATTCAAAGTTTTTAGAAGACGAAAAGGAGATTCATAAAACAACATGGTTCTTTCCTCATTTTCCAGGCTTTTTAATCTTTTCTGCCGCCCCTTCTTGGTTGGCAAGAATCCCTCGAAACAGAAACGTTCAGAAGGAAAACCTGAGTTCACAAGGGCAGGAATTAAAGCCGTGGCCCCGGGTAAACATTCTACTTCAATACCATTTTTTAAGCTTTCCCTGGTAAGCAGGAATCCTGGGTCTGAAATAGAGGGTGTCCCTGCATCAGAAACCAAGGCAATATTTTTACCCAGTAAAATTTCCTCAACCAATCGCTCAACTATCTTATGTTCGTTAAATTTGTGATAAGATTGAATAGAAGTATGAATATCATAATGTTTTAAAAGAAAACTAGTTTTTCTTGTATCTTCGGCAAGAACAAGATCAACTTCCTTTAATACTCTTATAGCCCGAAAAGTAATATCTTCGAGGTTTCCTATGGGAGTTGGAACTAAAAAGAGTTTGCTCATGATCAGAAATTTCCTATTTACAAAACCAATAAGTTTAAATTGCTCCAACAGGATTTGTAGAATCCCTGTAATCACTGATAGGTTCACAGGTACATATTAAATTTCTATCTCCATAGGCCTCATCTAGTCTTCCAACGGCTGGCCAAAATTTATTTTCCCTGATCCACTCCAGTGGAAATGCTGCTTTTTCGCGGCTATAAGAATGGTTCCAGCTATCTGAAGCTGTCGCGTGTGCAGTATGTGGCGCATTTTTTAGTACGTTATCATCTCGATCTGCTATCTTATCTTTCACCTCTTTAATTTCATTGTAAATGCAAATCATAGCATCAATAAACCTGTTCAATTCATCCAATGATTCACTTTCCGTTGGCTCAACCATTAAAGTGCCATGAACCGGAAATGATAAAGTTGGCGCATGAAAACCGTAATCAATTAATCTTTTTGCTATATCCGTTTCAGTAATTCCAGCACTTTGTTTGTATGACCTGCAGTCGAGTATCATTTCATGGGCAACAAATCCCTTGCCTCCCTTGAAAAGAACAGGATAATATTCTTTTAATGAAGATGCCAGGTAATTTGCATTTAAGATAGCCATTTTAGTAGCTTCTTTCAATCCTTCTAATCCCAAGAGCCTGCAGTATCCGTAAGAAATCACCAGGATGCTCGCACTACCCCATGGGGCTGAAGATACAGAAAATGCCCCTTTACTCCCTCCTGTTTCAATAACTGGATGAGAAGGAAGAAATTCTATTAAATGATCAGCCACACAAATCGGCCCCATACCCGGACCTCCACCTCCATGCGGTATGGCAAATGTTTTATGTAAATTTAAATGGCAAACATCGGCACCTATTTCCTTGGGACTCGTAAACCCAACTTGAGCATTCATATTTGCTCCATCCATGTAAACTTGGCCACCATTCTCATGCACGATGTGCGACATTTCTTTTACAGACTCCTCGAAAACACCATGTGTGGATGGATAAGTAATCATGAAGACTGCAAGATGATCTCTATATGTTTTCGTTTTTTCTCGCAAATCATCTATATTTACATTCCCACTTTCATCACACTCCACGATTACTACTTTCATTCCCGCCATCACGGCACTTGCCGGGTTTGTGCCATGGGCAGATGAAGGAATTAAGGCTACATTTCTTTTTCCTTCCCCCCTGGATTCGTGGTATGCTTTTATCACCAACAAACCAGTGAATTCGCCATTGGCCCCTGAATTAGGTTGAAATGAGACCTCATCAAAGCCAGTGATTTTTTTCAAAAAATACCCCAAACCATGAATGATTTCGTGGTAACCTTCTACTTGTGGCAAAGGTACAAAAGGATGAATTTCGGCAAATTCAGGCCAACTTATCGGGACCATTTCCGTGGCAGCGTTCAATTTCATAGTACAAGAACCCAAGGGGATCATAGAACTGGTTAAAGAAAAATCTTTCCTTTCTAATTTTTTCATGTAACGCATCATTTCCGTTTCAGTGCGGTATTTGTGAAAAACAGGTTGTAGCATAAAGGTGCTTCTTCTGGCTAATTCCTGGTTAAAAAAGATTTCCCCGGTTTCTTCATATACTTTTTCAAATCGTTTAATTTTAGCTACTGCAAATACTTCTGCCAGCGTATTAATATCATCAATGGTCGTAGTTTCATCAAGGGAGATGCCAATTGTTGTTTTATCAATATATCTCAAATTAATGTCCCTTTCCAAGGCAATTTTCTCGATAATTGCTGAATCAATATCCCCCCCGGGCAATTGTACTTTTATAGTATCAAAATAATTTTTATTTAATTGTTTGAATCCTAATTTATCTAGTTGCCGTGCAAGCAACCCGGCCAAATTATGAATTCTTTTTGCTATTTTCCCTAGGCCTTCCGGTCCATGATACACGGCAAACATGCCGGCCATTATCGCCAGCAAAGATTGTGCTGTACAAATATTTGAAGTGGCTTTCTCTCTTCTAATATGCTGCTCCCGTGTTTGAAGGGCCATCCTCAGTGCATAATGGCCTTCTTTATCTTTTGACACCCCAATAATTCTACCAGGTATATGACGCTTATATTTTTCCTTCGTGGCAAAAAATCCGGCATGAGGCCCCCCATATCCCATGGGAACTCCAAATCGTTGGCTTGATCCTATAACGATATCCGCTCCCCATTCTCCCGGTGAAGAAAGCAAGGTTAAACTTAGTAAATCAGCCGCGACAATTAAACCTGATCCATTTTCATGTAATCTTTCAGCAAATCCATGATAATCATTAATATTCCCATCAGCCGAAGGATATTGTACAAGTGCACCAAAAACATTTTCACTCAACTGGAAATCCTTGTAAGAGCCTATACAAACATCAATATCAAAAATTTTGGTCCTTGTTTGAACCACCCCTATAGTCTGGGGAAAAACATTTTCATCTATAAAAAATTTATTAGCTCCCTTTTTTTCCATTTGAATAGATCGAGCATTGTAAAGCATAGAAACAGCTTCTGCAGCAGCAGTCCCCTCGTCAAGCAAAGAAGCATTGGCAATTTCCATTCCTGTAAGTTCTGTCAGCATGGTCTGAAAGTTAAGCAGTGCTTCCAATCTACCTTGTGAAATTTCCGGTTGATATGGGGTATATGAAGTGTACCAACTTGGATTTTCAAGTATATTCCGTTGTATAACGGAAGGGGTTATTGTATTATAATAGCCTAATCCAATATATGTTTTGAATACCTTATTTTTCTGTGCTACATTTTTGATGTGTTTTAAATACTCGTACTCAGTCATACGAGAGGGAAGATGAAGCTCTTCTTTATAACGGATATCAGCGGGTATAGTAAGATCCAGTAATTCATCCAAGGATTTAACTCCTATCCTCTCCAACATTTTATACAAATCCTTCCCGGCTGGACCATTGTGGCGTTTAATAAAATTATCTATTGACATGAGTTTTTAATTATGAATTAATTCTACAAGAAAACAGGATTCATTTTAATAAAAAATGACAATTTCCCGAATGATATAGTTTTTATAAAAAACTGCAAGAAAAGAATGTCCCTTGTTCAATAAATCACCTCCTTTTCTTCCATTACTAGTTGCTAATCTATTTCCACAAGAACAATCTACGGTTACTGATTCATTCACTAGGCCAAGAAAGGATTCATTTTTTTTTCAGCACCTATGGAAGTTTCATTACCATGCCCGGGATATACTACCGTATTGTTATCCAAAACTAATAATTTTTCTTTAATGCTTCGAATAATAGTTGAATAATCTCCCCCGGGCAAGTCTGTTCTCCCAATGGAAGAAGAAAAAAGTACGTCACCAGAAATTAGTACAAGGTGTTCTTTTGAATACAAGGCTATTCCACCGGGGCTATGACCCGGGCAATGCAAGACTTTGAAACTGGAGTTCCCAAACTCAATGAAATCGTTTTCATTTACATATTGATCTGGTAGTGGGGGTGAATCTATCTGCATACCAAAAGAAACACCTATTTCCACGGCATTTTTTACATAATCCAGGTCTAATTCATGTAATATTATTGGGACTTGATATTCATTTTTTACAAAAGTATTACCAAGAATATGGTCAAAATGTCCATGGGTGTTTATGGCCAACTTTGGCTTTAAAGAATTTGAAGCAATAAATTCTTTTAATGCTTCGCATTCAGCATTATTAGAACAGCCTGGATCTATAATTATGCATTCCCGGGTTTCATCGTACAACACGTACGTGTTAACCTGGATCGGGTTAAATATAAATTTCTTAATCTTCATTTTAATTAGCTTTACCACTTATCATTGGAACAAAAACAAAATCGCCATGTTCACTCTGCTTGTAATTATTTTCATCAATTTTTTCCACCATGATCATCTTTTGCGCACTGGTATTGCCTAAAGGAATAACCATCTTCCCCCCAATTTTCAATTGTTTTAATAATTCCCCGGGTATTTCTGGAGCTCCTGCAGTTACAAGTATACGATCAAATGGACCATATGTTGGTAATCCCTTGTATCCATCTCCATAAAAGAAATGAGGATGATAACCTAATCTTGGTAATAAAACTTTTGTTTTCACGAATAGTTCTCTCTGTCGCTCTATGGTATAAACCTTGGCCCCTAATTCAACAAGGACTGCTGCTTGGTATCCTGACCCGGTTCCTATTTCAAGTACCTTATGAAATTTTTCGACGTCAAGCAATGAAGATTGAAAAGCAACAGTATAAGGCTGTGATATAGTTTGACCGGCCCCTATGGGTAATGCCTGATCTTTATATACCAGTTCAACAAAAGTATTGTCTTGGATAAAAAGATGCCTTGGAACCTTATTTATTGCTTCCAAAACACGTTCATCTTTTATTCCTTTACCGCGAATTTCTTCTACCAACCTTTTTCTTAGACCTTTATGCCTATAATCATCCTGCATTTACTATAATCTTTTAAACCTGCAAATTTAATGTTATTAACATTATATCGTTAATAAAACAACGAATAATTTATGAATCGGTTCTTTATATTACCCTATTTTTGTAAAAAAAAAATAATGATAAAAATTGGGATCCTTGGTGCCAACTTACAAGCAGAACGTCATGTTAATAATATCAGAACACTTGATAATGTTAGGATAGCTGGTTTATTCGACAAATGTTATTCTCATGCACTAAAATTCTCCATTGAAAAAAAGGTGAAATTATTCGAATCTTTTGACGAATTATTACAACATGTTGATGCAGTGGACATAACGGTTCCGGGCGATGAAGCTTATTTCTTCGCGATCGAAAGTTTAAAAAATTCTAAACATCTTTATTTATCAAACCCTTTCTTATTCGATTTGAAAAGGATAAAGAACTTGGTAAAACTTGCCAACGAGGCAAATGTTAAAATCCAGGTTAATAGAAAAGAAAAATTTAATCCTATTTTTTCTTCACTTGCTCAACTCGTGAACGATCCTAAAATTATACAAATACAAAGACATATAAAAAAATCTTCCCGGGAGCTTTTGAAAGTTAATGAATATTTATTTCATGATTTAGAAATAGTTCTACAGTATTTACATTCACCCGTCAAGAGAATTAACACAACTGGTATCATTTATAATAATACTTCCGCCGAGGTTATTCAAACTAACATAGAATTTAGAAATGAGGCCATTGTAAACATTCATATTGACAATCTTGCTGAAGAAAATTCCTTAAAAGCTTCCTTTTATCAGCCTAATGGTATTTTTCACGTAGATTTCTCAAATAACAAGGTAATAATTAACAAACCTGGAAAAAAAAGTTTGATAAAAGAAGAATTTAAAAAGTATAACTACCCCGTGAATTATGAGTTTAGCAAGTTCGAAAGAGATATAAAAAATAAAACTTACAACCATCTCTCCAATGAGGATGAGTATCTTTCTTTAAGCCTTGCCAACGAAATAATAGAAAAAATGAGGCTAAAATCTTTACAAGTATAACATCCAAA
>CAZOSQ010000218.1:0-6178 GCA_964582245.1 uncultured Bacteroidales bacterium
ACTTCCTTAAATTTAGTTGCATTTTTTGTAGCCCAATCAGCCAATGCAGGAGTAGAACTACTAAATGCAGTTTGAGCATCTGTATCAGCAGGTGCAGCGACTGTAGCTTGGTTAGTTGTTCCAAAGAAATACACAAAATCTATTTTATTTGTATTGGAAGATGCATTAGCCCATGAATATACTGTTCCATCTACGGAAGCAAAAGAACTTCCAAGAGTCTCATTGGTTTGTCCACCAAGTAGCTTATCTGTATAGGTATTAATTGCACCTCCTTGACTAGCTGCTTCTACCGTAACTGTAAAACTTTTTGAAGCTGTTTCACCGGCTTTATCTTCGATGACAAATTTGTAAGTATAAGTTCCTTCATTGCCAGGAGCTACTACGGCTACAGTGTCTTGGTAATTGTCATTTGGAATGTCGGTAACAGGATACCCGGAAAGATTTACATCACCTATAGTAACTGTCAAGGAAGATAGATTTTTATCCCCTTTTTTAGCTACAAAACTAAATTGCAGTTCGGAGTCTGGTTCTACAGTAACATCACCATCAATAAAGGAATCCCCAAAAAAATTGATGCTTGGACCTTCAGGATTTTCATCTTCCGAGCAACTAGTGAATAAACCCACTAAAGCAAAAAACGACAATACCATTAAAAAATTTACTTTTTTCATATTTACTGAAATTTTGGTTAGACTAAATAATACATTTATGAAACTAATTAAATACGAATATACTAACTAAATGAAAAAAAGTTACAGAATACTAAAAAATATTTTGTTAATTTTCTTTAAAAGATGATTTTTAGTCCATGAAGGTTGCGTGTATTATTTAGTGAGTTTTTTTCCTCGGCGGATGGGTACAATATTGTATCAACTTCCATTTTCTGTATTGAGCAGGGAAACAAGTATTTTTATCTATAAAGGTTAAATTCCAGGAGGATCTTTGGTTTTTCTTTTTAGCCGTAATATAAAAATTTGTATATTTAAAGGCGAAAAAATAATTCAATAAAGAAAACATGGATAAAAAAGAACGATTTTTTTTAACAATTGAAAGAAAACCAGTAGATAGGCCGGCAACTTGGCTAGGATATCCCGATGAAGAAGCGTTGCCCATTTTATTTAAATATTTTAAGGTCAGCAACCTTAATGAATTGAAATTAAAGTTGGGGGATGATATATATCCCGTGGATGTTCCATATTCATCACCTTATGGCAACCATATTGCCGGGGCATTTGATTTTAGAAAAGATAAATCTTCTACAAAACACCAGACTCTTACAGATCCCGGTTATTTCGAAGATATCTCTGATCCTGCCTTGGTAGACCAGTTTGAATGGCCGGATCCTTCCAAGTACATAGACGTGGAAGAAAGCCGGAGAAGGTTGGATGCTGTGCCGAAAGGATATGCTACCATGGGCATGATGTGGGCGGCTCATTTCCAGGATGCTTGTTCTGCTTTTGGCATGGAAACTGCCCTGATTAAAATGTACATGGAGCCCGAGATGTTTAAGGCGGTCATTGACAAAATCGTTGAATTTTATCTTAAAGCAAATGATGTTTTCTATTCGGCCACCAAGGGTAAATTAGATGCCGTTTTAATTGGAAACGATTTTGGAACCCAGACAGGGTTGTTGACAGATCCCGATATTTTGAGGCAACATGTTTTTGAGGGAACGCGTAAATTAATTGATCAAGCCCACTCTTACAATTTAAAGGTGATACATCATTCTTGCGGATCAGTTTTCAATATTATTCCCGACTTAATCGAGGCGGGTGCTGATTCAATCCATCCTATACAAGCCTTGGCAAAAGATATGGAACCCGCGAAACTCAAAGAAAATTACGGGAGCAAGGTGTCCTTCTGTGGAGGGATAGATGCACAAGAATTACTAATACACGGTAAGCCGGCACAAGTAAAAGATAAGGTCTCTGAATTAAAATTATTGTTTCCAACAGGATTGATAATTTCACCCAGTCATGAGGCTATTCTTCCTGATATTGCTCCTGGAAACGTGGAAGCTATTTTTGAGGCTACCCGGTAATCTTGGATTCCTACAGCTTTTTTTTGCAACAGCTTGGCATGTCCGGGGAATTTAAAAATTTTATAATTTAAAACTATGATCATATGAAGAGAAGGGAATTCATTAGAAATTCGGCATTGGCAGCCAGCCTCGCCAGTATTTCCCCGTTAAATTTATTTGCCAATAAAAAAGGATTATCAGGAACAGGGTATTTTGGCATAAATAGCTTTATTGAAGATAATCCCCATGCGGTGTTTATTTTTAAAACCGATCTTGGGACAGATTTAGCTTCCCTGGATGCTGCGGCTACCCTAAAAACATCACAGGATTTGGCCGCATCACTTTTCGTGTCAAAAACACAGGAAGAGGGTGGATATCCAGTGACAACGCCCATTGCCATAAAGCCAAACTTGAACGAAAGAGCAGATGCTACCCTTGGTTCATTAGGCGTTCAAGTGGATGTAAACTTTTTCGAGGGAATTCTGGACAGGCTTATTGGCACGGAAATTGGCATAGCGCCTGCAAATATAGATGTCCGGGAAACTTGGACCAGGGATCTTAACAATTATACTTCCTACGTGGATCTTTTTAATAACAAGGGAATAGGGTTTAAAGAATTTATTCATTATGAATTGATGGATAAACCTTCCTGGAGTTATGATGAATTTTTACCGGAAGATATTAATATAGTTGATGTTCCGGGAGGTGAATATTTCAAGAGAATTCCATACCTGGCTCCTTTTGGCAGTCCCAATGCGTTTATAATAAACGTTGCCAAGTTGAAATCCCATTGGATAGGAATTACAGGTTGTGCAAAGAATTTACAAGGAACACAAGTGGGAGGGTATGTTAGGAATTGTTTTCAACACAGTAGTTATGTGAACAATACTAATTTAGGTGCAAATATTAATACTGATGATATATATCCTGATGCTGGACAAAAAATTGAAAACAACCTTCAAAAAAGACTAAACGAGGGAATTCCATATTACTCCCAAGCAGAAAGTTATAATAATTTTTGGTTTTCAGCCGAACGCGTGGAAACATGGGTCATGCGCTGCATGGATAACCATAAAGTGTTAAAGCCACAATTGAACATCCTGGAAGGCATCTATAGTAGGGAAGGGGCTATTGCTGTCAATGGTCAACAACCAGGTGATTTCAAGCAACCCATGAGCAATATTGTTCTTATTGGTTTAAATCCGTTTGCCATTGATGTAGTGGCTACTAAATTAGCTGGACATGAACCGGGAAATTTCGGCTGGATACATGCTATGCACGAGAAGGGTCTTTGTCCATTGAACCCGGACGAAATCCCGGTTTACGAATGGAGTCTTACCGGTGTGCCAGTTCAAAAAACATTGGCAGATTTTAATGCAGAACCATTGCGGGTAGGTTATTTGGGTTCTTACCTGAAAAGTGATGGAGACAAGCCCTACAGGACTTATGACTGGGTCATGAGGAATGATCCTTATGATTATGGTACTAATAGTACAGGAACTTCAATGAAACAAGAAGCTTCTCGAGGTTCAAAATTTATCACGGGAAATTATCCTAACCCTGCATTTAATAAAACCACGATAAATTACGAGGCTTCCAAGAGCGGCCATGTAAGGGTGGAAGTTTTGGACATGAAAGGAAAAGTTGTAAAAGTCCTCAAGGAAGGATATATTTCTCAAGGAACCAACCAGGCGGTTTGGTTAACTGGTAATAATCCCCCGGGAATTTACTTTTGCAGGATACATCTGAATGGTTATACCGATGTGCTTAAAATGCAGGTAATAAAATAAAAAGATTATGAGATTGAATGTTGTTTTTTTTAGTTTACTGGCAACTTTAGTTTTATGTTGCACAATGTGTAAACCCGATGATGACCAGGAGGAAAATGTCATCAGTAAAACCTTTAACACGGAAAATTCCGCGTTACCGGGTAATTTTGTCAGTTCCGTCCTACAAGTGGATACGGGTGTAGTGTTTGCCGGGACCTATAAGGGAATGATCAAGTTTTTTAATAACGGGATCATGGATGATTACCAGGCGAATGTAGTTGATCTCCCGGGTGATAGCATATCATGCTTAACTGTTTCATCGAACTACTTGTTGATAGGTACCCTGGGAGCCGGTGTTAAGAGGGGAAATTATATTGAAGGAACAGATGCGATTTCTATGTCCACTTCTTTAGATGAGCAATACACGGGTTTATTGTCTGATCATGTTTACTCGGTTATGACTGCCTCCAATGATGAAGATTGGATGGGAACCGGCAAGGGGATATCTATACACCCTGTAACGTCATGGGTTACTGAAGACTGGAAATCCATTACCATGGATAATGGTTTGATGGACAATAAAATTACTTCCCTTGCCCAGTCTTCCACCGGGGAGGTATGGATCGGTACACCCAGGGGAGCTCACCTATATGATAAAGATTCACTGTTGGACTTTTCGACAGGCTCCCCGCTGGAAAACAACCTAATTAATGACATTTTGATACTCCCCGGACAAGTTGGCTTTGCTACAAGTTCAGGATTACATTTTTATGACAAAACAGGTAAGTCCTGGTCCAGTAATGAGACACTAAAAAACATAGAAGTATTGTCATTGTTTTATGACGAAGCAAATGATCAATTATTAGCCGGAACACGGATGGGGTTGAAAATACTGGAAAATGGAAACCCTGTATTGGCTAAAGAATTAAAAATAGTGGCTAACTATGAAATCAATGATATAGCCATGGATGGAAATGATATTATTTGGCTTGCCACAAACCAAGGGCTGGTTTATTTAAGATTAAAGTAAAATTATTTAAAAAAGTGGTTTGTTTCTTACCTTTATTAATTGCTAGATAGCTGATTACTAATAATTTTATAACTATATGAATAAAAGAATTACTTTTATTATTGTTTTTATTCTTTTTATTTTCGTGGTTCACGGGCAAAAATTTCCCGGTAATAGTTTATGGTATAGACAGCCTGCAACAGAATGGAACGAAGCATTGCCCGTTGGCAATGGTAGGATAGGGGGAATGGATTTTGGCGGAATACTGGCTCAAAGGATCCAGTTTAACGAGGAGAGTTTATGGGCAGGAGTAAGGGTGAATTCAAATAATCCCCAAGCCTTAACTCATTTGAATAATATTCGTCAACTTATTTTTGAAGGAAAAAATGATGTGGCCATGGATGAAGCGCAAAAATATTTGCTGGGTGTTCCACCAAGAACCCGGTCATATCAAACTTTCGGTGATATTATGATCAGGCACCAGGTGGATACTGGCGGCCTTACGAATTATACCCGGTCATTGCATTTGAATTCTGCCATAGCAAGCTCATCTTTCAATGTGGGTGAGGTTCAATATAAAAGAGAAATTTTCACTTCCGTATTTGACAATATCATGGTTATACGGCTATCATCCAGGGAAGGTAAACATGTCAATGCAAGCATTACCATGAACCGCGGAAAAGATGCCGATGTGCGGGTGGACACGAACGGGTTCCTTGTGATGGACGGGCAGGTTATGGATGAATATAGTTCTCATCATGGCCCTGTTGGACCACATATGAGTTTTTCATCAATTATGAAAATCCATGAACATGATGGCTATTCCTATAGCAATGGTGATTCACTCGTGGTGGAAGGAGCTAGTTATATAACATTGATAATGGCAGCTAATACAGATTATAACCTTGATAGTTTAAATTTTGATACCACGATAGTGCCCCGGGAACAATGCCTGGAAGACCTTAAAAAGGTTGAGGGGTTTTCTTATGATCAATTAAGATCCAGGCATGAAGCCATCCACAAGTACCATTTCGAGAGAATGGATATATTTCTCGGCGGCACCGATTTTAGCGAACTATCCACGGACGAGAGACTGAAAAGAGCCCAAGTGGGATACCGTGACAATGGCTTGGTAGCCTTATATTTTCAATATGGAAGATACTTACTGTTAGCCAGCTCGGGTTTTTTTGCCAAATTGCCTGCCAATCTACAGGGAATTTGGAATCCTCATTTTGATGCACACTGGAATTCCGATTTTCATACCAATATCAATATACAGATGAATTATTGGCCGGCTGAATTGTGTAATTTACCCGGTACCATTGATCCTTACGTGAATTTTTTCAATAAAATACGTGAGCCGGGAAGGATAACAGCCAA
>CAZOSQ010000219.1:0-6150 GCA_964582245.1 uncultured Bacteroidales bacterium
ATTATCCATTTCGTCCAGTCCAGACTTATCGATGTTTAAAGCTTCAAGGGAATACTTAGCAATTTCTAAGTCAATAGAACCATTTCCCTTTACTTGGGCAAAATCCCTGGTTCTTCTTAACAATGCATTCGCGATTCTAGGTGTTCCCCTACTCCTTAAAGAAATCTCTTGGGCCGCTTCATTTTCAATTTCAATGCCCAAAATTCCAGCCGAACGCTTTATAATTTCTTTTAAAATATCCGTGTTGTAATACTCAAGGTGTGCATTTATTCCAAATCTTGACCTTAAGGGGCTGGTCAATAAACCAGCCCTAGTAGTGGCACCAATCAATGTAAAAGGGTTTATGGTTAACTGAACGGATCTTGCACTAGGACCCTTGTCAATCATTATATCAATTTTGTAATCTTCCATGGCCGAATAAAGAAACTCTTCGATTACGGGACTTAAACGATGTATTTCATCAATAAACAATACATCACCATCATCCAGGTTTGTTAATAATCCGGCCAAATCCCCGGGCTTATCCAATACAGGTCCAGAAGTTATTTTTATCCCGACATTTAATTCATTTGCAATAATATTTGCAAGGGTTGTTTTACCTAACCCGGGAGGGCCATGTAATAAAACATGGTCCAAGGCTTCTTCTCGTTGCTTAGTTGCCTTGACAAAAACCTCCAGGTTTTTAATAACTTTATACTGCCCTTGGAAATCAATAAACTGCAGTGGACGCAATTTTTTATCATATTCCTGGTCTACAGAACTATCATTTTTTCTAATATCATAATCACCAGGCACTTCTTTCATTATTATTTATTGTTTAAATCGATTTTTTTTCCATTTACACGATATTCTTTTCCATCCTTGTAAGTAATAACCAAGTACATCTCCCCATTTTCACTATATTTCTTCCAATTCTTAATCTTAACTCCAATTGAATAGTATCTCTCTTCCATTAAATTACCGTTATCATAGTAAAACCTGTGTCTTCCGTCAGGTCTTCCCTGGATATAGTTTCCTTCAAACCGCACTTGACCGTCAGTATAAAATTGTTTCCATTCCCCAACTTTTACACCCAGGCTATATTTACCCTTTTCAGTGTGATCACCTACGTGATATTTCCATTGTCCTTCTTTTTCCCCTTCAAGGTAAGAACCCTGGGTCAAAACATTGCCCATCTCATCGTATTCGATATAAAGGCCTTCTCTTAAACCATTGTAATATTCTTCTTCTCTTAAAATCTTTCCATCATCATAGTACCATGTCCATAATCCATCATACTTACCATGCTTATAACTTCCTTCTTGTTTAACTTTTCCATCTTCATAGTAAAAATTCCAATGTCCCTCTTGTTTATCCTTGACAAAGATTCCTACACTTTTAATCTTACCAGAACTATAAAAAAATTTCCATTTACCCTTTTTAACCCCTTCTTCTGTTATAATACCCTCTGATAATAATATTCCTTGATCACTATAAATTAAAGAATTTATCACGTTACCTTCTTCATCAAATTCACGATGGATACCTACCGGGATGTTTTCTATAAAAGCTCCCCGGTTTTTAACTTTACCGGAGGGATAAAATTCTTCCTTTATATCAACTACATTTTTCAAGGAATCATCATTATAATTTTCTTCTATTTTTCCGTCTTCGTATTTAACAGATACTATCAATTCACCATTCTGATTATATTCCCGGTAAATACCTTCCAATTTATTTTCCTTGTATAATTTTTCTTCCTTAATTTTTCCATTGGGGTGAAAAACGACCCATTTTCCATCTTTTTTACCATCCTGGTTCATTCTATTCACCTTGTCAACACTAATTAAATTTCCCTTGTGATAGGTATATATAGTTTGAAGAATGCTATCATTATTAAATTCAAAAGATTGTCCATGTTTTTTCCCATTTTCATAATTTTCAATCAATTTTAAGTTTCCATTTTTTTCATTGTAAAAATATGATTTTCCTTCTTTAAAATCCATCACGTACATTTCCTTTGAAAGAACAATTTCCCGGAAATCATTTTGAAGGTATCCATATTCAACAACATAACCATTTTTTTTCCCATACCGATAGTTGATTCTGCTAGCCACACGACCAGCCTGGTCATAAAATACCCAGGTACTATCCAACTTGTTATTTTTCCACGAACCTTCTGATTTTTTAACCCCTGTGGGATAATAACTGATCCATAACCCATCAGGTTTTCCTTCTTTCATATTTCCTTCACTGGACAAAACACCACTAGGATAATAAAATTGATTATACCCATTAGGTTTAATGTCTTCTTGTGCCCGGGTAATTAAAAAAGGCGTAAAAAATAAAACAAGTATTAAAAAAATTATGATTTTTCTCATATGGATTATTAAAGTCCCATCTTTTCTGAAATATCGAGCATTCTTCTGATAGGAATTTCCGCTCTTTTCCTAAGGTTTTCTTCCATGATAATTTCAGGTTCCTCGTCTTTTAAACAATTATAAATCTTTTTAATTGTGATCAATTTCATAAAATTACAATCATTGCAACCACAGGTTGAATCTTTTGGCGGGGCCGGTATATAAGTTTTTCCCGGATTTTCCTTTCTCATCTGGTGCAGTATACCCGATTCAGTAGCAACAATATACTCATTGGAAGGATCAGTTTTCGTGAATTTCAATAAAGAAGAGGTAGAACCTATATGATCTGCAACAAGCAAAATTGGTTTTTGGCATTCAGGATGAGCAATTAATTTTGCCTTAGGATGATCATTTTTTAAAAGCAAAATCTTTTCAAGGGAAAATTCCTCGTGAACATGACAAGCACCATCCCAAATTAACATATTTTCCCTGCCGGTTAAATTTTTAATATAGTTTCCCAGGTTCCTGTCCGGTGCAAATATTATCTTTTCATCTTTAGGCAAACTTTCAACAATCTGCACTGCATTGGAAGAAGTACAAATAATATCTGTCAAAGCTTTTATTTCAGCAGTTGTATTCACGTAAGAAATAACCGTGTGATCAGGATGATTTCGAACAAATTTTTCAAAATCCCCTGTTGGACAAGAATCTGCCAATGAACATCCTGCATTTACATCCGGGATTAAAACTTTTTTTGAAGGACTTAAAATTTTAGCCGTTTCAGCCATAAAATGTACACCAGCAAATAATATAATACTTGCTTCCGTTTTGGCAGCTTGCTGTGAAAGAGCTAAACTATCACCCACGAAATCAGCTATATCTTGGATTTCTCCTTCTTGGTAATAATGGGCCAATATAACAACATTCTTTTCTTTTCTTAATTTATTTATCTCATTAATTAAATCCTTGGTATTACTATCCATTTCCTTGGTATTGTTCAATTCCATCTTTTTTAACAATTTTTAATCCCCTTAATAATATATATATTATTTAATATAAATTTAAAAATAATAATGATAATAATAGCCTGTTAATATTGTTTGAAAATAATTGAACATATTATTGTAAATTTTATTATTAAAAATAAAAAAACATATTATTAACAGGATGAATTTATTTTTTATGAAGTAAATCAATCCTTTACAAGGAAATTAACAAGTTGTTAATAAGAGAATATTTTGAAAAAAAGAGATGAAATTAACATTAAATAAATGTTAACAGGATGTTTAATTTCTTTGATTAATTTTTGAAAAATACACCATGGTTATTTCACGAATTTGTATATATAAAAAAGAAATTGATATGCTGATGCATATTTTTCAAAAATCTTTATTAAAGAATTAACAATTTATTAAACGATAATGTTAAAATGTATAAATACAAAAACCTATTTTCATTTTTATATTAAAACGTATAAACAATTGGAAGGGTTTCAAAAAAATCTTTGAAAAAATGTTCTTCTTTTAAAAGAACATAAACATATTTCTTTTGGAATTATATAGTGATAAAAACATGAAGATATTTTAGGTAGAACTAATTTAGAATAATTTTGATAAAATGTTATGAATCACATTGAATTAATAAATAATTATATATATTTATAGCCATTTTATAGCCATGAAAAAAAAAATAAAAGTTGCCTTGGCTGCAGATCATGCCGGATTCGCAGTGAAAGAAAAATTGGTTGAATTTTTAGAAAAGGAAGGATACGAGTTTAAAGATTTAGGAACTTATTCTGGGGAAAGCGTAGATTATCCGGATTTTGCACACTTACTGGCAAAAGAAATAGAAGATGGGAGAGTGGATTTTGGAATTTCTGTTTGCGGGAGTGGAAATGGGATTAATATGGCTTTAAATAAACATGATGGGATTCGTTCTGCCTTGTGTTGGCAAGATGATATTGCCGAATTAGCGCGCAAACATAATGATGCCAATGTATGTGCATTGCCGGGAAGATTTTTATCTTTCGAACAAGCGAATTCTATAGTGAAAATTTTTCTTGATACTCCTTTTGACGGGGGAAGACATAAACAAAGAATAGATAAAATACCAATAAAATAATTCGGGGAAGAAAAATATGTTATCTAACACCTGCAAATATGCCGTAAGAGCTGTAATTTACCTGGCATATAATGAAGATAAGGGAAAAAATATTGGAATAAAACAAATATCGGAAGATCTAGAAATTCCAATGCCCTTTTTAGGGAAAATATTGCAAATACTTGCCAAGCAGAAGCTACTTATTTCCACCAAGGGACCAAATGGTGGGTTTAAATTGGCAAACGATGCTCATAAAATAAATTTATTGGATATCGTTCGTGTTATTGATGGTAAGGATCTATTCGAAGATTGTTTAATAGGTTTAAAAACATGTAACGAAGAAGATAAACCTTGTCCAATACATTCAAAGTACGCAGCAATTAGGTCCGATTTGTATAACATGTTTCAAAAACAATCAATCGGTGGACTCGTGGAAGAGTTAAAAAAAGGAAACCTCGAGTTGAATCTTTAATTCAATATGATGGATCGTACAACTGGAATTTTAACAACTAACCGGTAGGTCATCAATCCAATTAAAGCTCCCGCAGAATTAAATATAAAGTCTATTATATCCGCGGTACGATTAAAGAAATACAATTGCAAAATTTCCATGATCCCGCCATATGTAACGGCTATAGAAAAGCTTAAAAAAGCCACCGAGTAATTTTTAAACTCCTTGTTTAACCTAGTAAACCCATTCACTAAAAACAGGACTAAAACATAGTACGATATAAAATGAGCAATTTTATCCATGTTTTCAAAATGGATAAAATTTGCTCCTTCTAATTCTTTCGTGGATACACTGCTGCCTATTAAAATAAGAACTGACCATACTATTACTTTCCAGAATGTCCTTGTATAAATCATTTATATTTAAATTTATTAACAATAATTATAATGATATTATTCACAAAAAAGTTGCAATTCGATAACGAATTAATATTCTATAAATTTTTTGAATTTAAAAGTAAAAGTAAAATCATCGAAATTAATTATATTGTATATAATTTTTTCCCGGATTTATTTATGAAAGGATTATTTGGTAAATATAAATAACACTCAATTTATGCATGAGCACGTCTTTTAAATTATGCAGGATTAATAATAATTTTAAAATAATTATAAAAAATGAAGTATTTTTTAATGACCCTTCTCATAGTAAGCATGATGATTTCATGTAAAAAGGAAAATGAGAAAATATCTATTTTAGACAATTATAACTTATCAACAAATTCAGAAACTGAAGATAGCCAAGGGAATATATATTCAGTTGGCTACATACAAAGACCCGATAACCAAGATACCAGGGTAACTAAAAAAGATAAAAACGGGAAAGTAATTTGGGAACTCGAACATGCGGCATCTGAAACGGATGAACGGGCTATATTGGTTTCATTGGATGAAGATGAAAATCCATGGGTAGTTTTTATCGTTTTGGGCGGTAGTAATAATGATAAATATATTACCCGTAAAGAAACAAGCCCGGGGGCATTTGATCATGTATTTTTAAATAGCTTTGGAAATGGTGGCAATAAACAAGTAAGCGTGGTGACCAGGCTAAATCCCCAAACAGGTAAAATAGAAAAAGGAACTTTTCTTACTGCTCGTTTAAGCAGTGGAAAAACCAATAGTTTAATTGTTGATGGAATAGCTATAAAAGATGGAAAAGTAGCTTTAGGTATAACTTCAGGATCAAGACCTCCAGCCGCGG
>CAZOSQ010000220.1:0-6141 GCA_964582245.1 uncultured Bacteroidales bacterium
TTATCGGTATGCTTTCTATCCCCGGGTAAACATTCCGCGTTGCTCCCTGTTCACCTGGGTTATTCAGGAGTTGAACCCCATTCGGGGTCATTTGTAAAACCCTTCCTGTTTATGGTACCACATTGACATCCTAAAAATTCACGATAAATTATGACGTACTTAAGGTTTCAAATTGACATTTTGGGTCATGCATTGCACAAGACAAAAAAAGATGAAAATTTTTTATGTTTTCTTAATTTTTTCCAGGTCCATGATGGAATAGACGATCATTATGATGCTAATAATGATGGTTAATATTCCTGTAAGTATGCCTTCACCGCTTTCCCACGAATTCTGGTTGAGTCCTATTAGTGTCGCACTAAAAGTGAATATGCCTATGATAATGCAAAATAAATCACTTATGGAATTTAGGTTTTTGCCAATTCGTATTTCTTGTTTTTGTTTTTCGGTATATTTTCTTTTTCGTGCTTCAGCACGGGCTCGATTTTTCCTTAATTCATTAAAAAGCCATTGCCTATAAGCATCATAATCATAATTATCTTCATTTCTTCTTTGGTTCCGGTATGCTTCTTGTTGTCTAATTCTTTGTTCGTAGTAAAAGTTTTTATAGGTAATCAAATATTCATAAGCATCTTGTAACTCGACAAATTTTTCGTGCGCATTTTCTTCCTTGTTCACATCAGGATGAAATAATTTTGCTTTTTCCCTGTATGCAGCTTTAATATCCTCGATGGAAGCGTTGTTAGACAAACCTAATATTTCATAATATTTTAACAGCATTAAGTTTTTCTTTCTGGTATATATTTAGTTATATCCGCTTTTTTAATTAAAGTTACAAAATCTATGCAAAAAATTGTTTTTCTTACAAAGAATACCCTCTATAATATTCAAATAAGTTGAGATAAGATAGAGATGCTTGTTAGTATTAAAAAAGGTCTAACCATTCTAAATTTCCAAAAAGGGAAAATAAATGATATAAATATAAAACTACTACTTGTTATAGATTTATTGCTCAAAACAAGTTTCTATTCAACAACTTTTTTAACCTGGTAGATGGGATGAAAAGAGGGTAAAACAAATACACAACAAAATCAGTATGTATTTCCTGGAATATTATAGTCAAATTCCTTGGTTTTTTAAGGTAGAAAACTTTGACTTAGGTCAGATATGAGGCATAATCTTATCTTTTGATGTAGCGAAATCAATGTGTATTTTACCTGAAACACCCAATGCCAGGTCAACATATTTTTTTCCTATTAACGGCCATCTTAACTGGAGGCCATAATTATAGGCATTATTCTTAAGATTCTCCAGGTGTTTATTATCGTCAAGTAGGTTTAGAAGTACACTTGAAAGTTGTATATGATCACGATAATCAAACAGGACACCTCTTTTGTTGCTTAACAGTTCCTGGGCGTGCCAATAGGGGGTGGAAACAACTGCTGCACCTGCACCGACTGCGTAAGAGAGGGTGCCGCTAGTAATTTGTGCCTCGTTCAAGTAAGGGGTTATGTATAAATCACAAGATCGTAAGTACAAGAATAATTGTTCCTCGGAAACAAACTTGTCAATAAAAGCTACGTGGTTTTCCAAATTATAATCGTTCACCAATGATTTTAAATAATTACGGTACTCCTCACCGTAAGAACGTATGACACCAGGGTGGGTTTTTCCTAGTATTACGTATAAAGTTTCCGGGTGTTTTTTAATAATAGCGGGCAAAGCTTTAATAACGGTTTCCAACCCCTTGTTTCTACTTAATAATCCAAAGGTAAGTAAAATTTTTCTTCCCCCGGGGAATAAATCGTTCTTGATGTAAGAGGCAGGATCATAATCAGGTACACCATGTTCTATCAATTCTATTTTTTCTCTTGGTATTTGATATATGGAGGTGAGAAAATGAATTGCTTTTTGGCTCATGACAACAATTTTTGCTGCCTTGGATGCTATCCTTTCCATGATAGCTTTCTTTTTGATTGTTGGATTTTTTAAAACCGTATGAAATGTTACAATTAATGGAATTTTAAGTCTATTGATCAAAGCTATTATATATTCTCCATTATCTCCCCCGAAAATTCCGAATTCATGTTGAAGTAAACAAACATCCGTATTATTTACGTTTAAAAATTCAGCAGCTTTTATATAATCTTCCCGTTTTTTTTGATTGATTACATATTTTACCTCTGCGGGGTATTTTTTCCCGATATCAGCATCATTTGTCACCACGAATGATGTTTCTATATTCCTTGAACGTGATGTCGAACCATCTTTAATTGCCTTCGCCAAATTTTTCGTGAATGTGGCTATACCACATTGCCTGGGTGGATAAGTGCCAATAATAGTTATTCTCATAATTCCTTCATCTTTCATTGATGACAAAAAGGAACCAATTAATATACCAAGAAAAGATTATTTATTTTGTGTTTGTTTTAACCATTTGAATATAAAAGGATTTTTATTAATATGAATTTTTTAAAAAATCATAAAAAAATATACTTGTAGAATTAAATACCCGAAAAAACCATTTAAGCACAGACTTGTTGTATAATGAAAGAAAAAGTTCAATTAATTTTTTAATTCATGGGTGAACTAATCAACAATGGTAATAGGAAGGAACTGTTAAAACATATGATATTGCAACTCCACGAGGGAGAAGCTCCAACAAATGTGAAACAAAGATTGGTGGATTTATTGCGGCAAATACCTTATAACGAGGTGGTGAAAGTTGAGCAGGAACTTATAAATGAAGGTTTGCCCGAGGAGGAAGTATTAAAATTTTGCGATATTCATACGCTTGTTTTAGAAGGAAATATTGATCAAGCAGGAGCTAAATATATTCCACCGGGACATCCCGTGGATACTTTTAAACATGAAAATCGAGAATTGGAAAAGATAATTGAGAATATTCGATCCTTGTTTAAAAGGTTTAATAATGTTAAAGTAGAAGATATTCAAAACTATAGAAATGAGTTTGCTTTCCTGTTTAATGCTCTCTTGGATGTGGATAAGCACTACAAGAAAAAAGAAAACCTTGTTTTTCCTTATCTTGAAAAAAAAGGGATTACCGGGCCGCCAAAAGTTATGTGGGGAAAACATGATGAAGTACGTGATTTATTAAAAGCTTCAATAGCAGCATTAAATACTTCGGGAAAATTAACAAAGGATGAAATGGAATCTACCATGGATAGGATACTTCGTCCTGCAGCAAAAAGTTTGGAAGATATGATCATGAAGGAAGAAGAAATACTTTTTCCAATGGCCATGGATGAAATTCCTTCCCCCGGGTGGTATGAAATATACAAGCAAACACCCGAGATTGGTTTTTGCTTATACGACCCTGTTGATGAATGGAAACCCGATGAGATTGAAGATGTGCCTGTTGTTCCCGGGGTTCCCGATCACATACATTTACCTACCGGTAGCTTTTCTTTGAATGAATTACCCCATGTATTAAACACCTTGCCTTTTGATATTACTTACGTTGATTCAGATGATAAGGTAAAATATTTTTCCCAAGGAAAAGAAAGAATATTTGACCGGAGCCGTGCGATACTTAATCGTGATGTGAGGATGTGTCATCCTCCTTCTAGTGTTCATGTTGTCGAACAAATTTTAGATGATTTCAAAAAGGGGAAGGAAGATTCTGCACCTTTCTGGATAAATTTTAATGACAAATTTATTTACATTGAATATTTTCCCGTGAGGGATGAAGGGGGAAATTACCTTGGAACCATAGAAGTAACGCAAGATATCACGGGAATTAAAAAGCTGAAAGGAGAGCAGCGTCTACTGGATTATACAGCAAGAAGGAAAAACGAATAAAATATCTACACTATTACACCCAATAAAACAATATACTATTTATCCAACCTGATCACGACACCTTCGTTCCTATCCCCTAAGTTGGTGCGAGCTTATAGCTCGTGTCCATTCAGCAACGAAGGGGTTTAAATTAAAGTCATAAAAGATAAAAAAAAAGGAAGCAAAAAAAACATTGGATGACAACAGGAAAAAAGGACACCTGACTGATTGGGTTTGCAACCAGGGGTGTTCGTAAGATTTTTCAGGTTAAGCATATCTTGGTAAAAAAGCATCAAGAACCTTTATCTTCTTTCGGCAACTTTTCTATGGTTCCAGTACACCAATACCAATGTATCCCCATCCACCAATATACTATTTATCCAACCTGATCACGACACCCTCGTTCCTATCAATAGATACTAAATCCTTTATTTTTTTGTTTTTTTTGCCCGGGTAAACATTGGCTACAATTTCCCCGGTAAATACGAAATCAGGAATATAGGTGGTTTTTTCCGTTCCTAGATTAAGTATTACCAAGAATTTTTTATTCTCATGTACCCTGCGGTAAACAATTAGATCATCTTGCAGATCAATGGGTTCGTACTTTCCTATGGATAGGGCTGGTTCTTTTTTTCTTAGGGTGATAAGATCCTTGTACAAGGATAAGAAAGAAGTATCCTCTTGGATTTCTTGCTCAACATTGAAAACCTTGTAATCCTTAGACAATGGTAACCAGGGATCAGAGGAAGAAAAACCACCATATTGAGAACTGTCCCATTGCATGGGTGTACGGACAGGATCCCTTCCCAAACCAATCCCGGGCATATTTAATTCCTGTGGATCCGCAATTTTGTCCACAGGTATAGGTACATCGATCATTCCTATTTCTTCCCCGTAATAGATTGTTGGGGTTCCCCGCAATGTCAGCAGCATGATAGCCGCTACCTTTGCTTGTTCCCTACCTAGCCTCGAAGCTACGCGAGGTTTGTCATGATTTCCTAGCACCCAATTTGGCCATGCAGTTTTTGGTAATAAGCCTTCATAATAATTGATCAAGTGAAATATTTGGCTGGCATTCCATTCTGTTAAAACAAGCTGAAAGTTAAAAGGCAAATGAACTCCCCGGTTATTTTTTCCATAATATTTCACTAGTTTATCGAGGGGTAAATAAATTTCCCCGATAAGTAATTTCCCGGGGTATTTATCAGCTACGGAACGTATTTTTTCAGTTAAATCATGAACTTCTTCGCGATCTGTGCTATATATAGGCATTAATTGGTTGTACGGGAATGTTCCCGGGCGGTAATCCGGGTTTGGGGGATTGTTTCTAAATTGTTTGTCTTTAATGATGTGCCAAAGAACATCAATCCTAAAACCGTCAATCCCTTTTTTGAACCAAAATTCCATGATATCAAACATAGCCTCTTGGACCTTGGGATTCCTCCAGTTAAGATCCGGTTGTTTTTTATGAAAAGCATGATAATAATATTGCCCGGTGGTTTCATCAAATTCCCATGCCTCACCACCAAACATGCTAAGCCAATTGTTCGGTGGGCCGCCATTTTTGGAAGGGTCTTTCCAAATGTACCAGTCTCTTTTTGGATTATCCCGGGAAGATTTTGATTCAAGAAACCAAGGATGCATATCCGAGGTGTGGTTTGGAACTAGGTCCATGATTAATTTCATTCCCTCTTGGTGTGTTTTTTCCAGTAGCTTGTCAAAATCTTTTAAAGTTCCAAATATAGGATCTATATTGGTATAGTCAGAGATATCATATCCAAAGTCTGCCATGGGTGAGGGATATATTGGTGATAACCAGATAGCATCCACTCCAAGCCATTTGAGATATCCAAGCTTCTCTTTAATGCCCTGAAGGTCACCAATTCCGTCATTGTTCCTATCTTGGAAGGAACGAGGATATACTTGATAAATGATTCCTTTTTGCCACCAATTATAATTTTCCATGTTTTTATCTCTTTTTTTTTAACAGAACGGGCAGAACTTTATATTGTTCACTTACTTAATCAATCAAGTAAATTTAAGATATTGTTATACTTGTTTTTATATTTCCAGGGAATTAAATATTCACTTCATTATTAATATTTTACCAACTCATTTTTTCTTCTGTCCCAGTACCTCGATTATCTCTTGTTCATTCAATACTTCTTTTTCCAGTAATTTTTCAGCTAAAATAATTAATTTATCTTTATGTTCAATTAGAAGTGATTTTGTTTCCTGGTACGATGTTTCAATAATTTTCAACATTTCATTATCGACCATTTGTTCTACCTTTTCTGATCTACGAAGAAGGTCAAAATCTCTTCCCAGTAATTCATTTTG
>CAZOSQ010000221.1:0-6131 GCA_964582245.1 uncultured Bacteroidales bacterium
CACTGTAACGAAGTTCATCACATTCATTATCTGTCCAAACCTTGGAACGATTCCAAAGCTTCGAATACACGAACACCGTGAGCATTCCAGTGAAAAGAAAGGCCCACCATTGCCAATTAGCTGCAACTCCTCCCGTCCTAATCATATCCGTTACCAGGTTAGGAGTATCACATGAGAAAGTAGTTGCAACCATGGAAACACCTAGTAACCACCAGGGCATGTTGCGCCCGGAGAGAAAAAAATTATCAGCACTTTTTCCAGCGCCCCTAGAGGCTAAATACCCAATGGTAAGCAAAACAATAAAAAACGCCCCTATGATTATCCAATCCAAATGGTTTAGTGCCATAATATTTCAAAATGAAATTTTATTTTATTATTTAGTGCTTTTAAATATATCTAAACAAACGAATTTCTTATAAATTCAGTACCACAAAAATAATTCAATATTTTAATTCCACCAGGTTATTAGTTGATAGTTTTTTCTAGCATAATAATTATAAGATACAACCAGTCAAATGAAAACCCAAACAATTTTTAATCTCCACCTGCCACGGGCTAGAAGAAATAGTAAAATTCCCCCTTTCCTTCTTAAAACAGGATAAAATATATGAACCAAGAATTGCTAAAATAATCATTGATATATTAGGCAATTTCAAAATATTTTTTTAACATTGTTTGAAAGAAAGGATCCATTAAAAACTTGTAAATTCATACTGTTTACAAGTTTTTGGTAAAAATCCTCTTAGAAAAACCTATCAACTCCTTTTTTTTACATGAAAAATTATTTTACTAAGATATCTGTATGGATATCTGGCGATGATAGCTTCTTGTTAGAAAACAAGATATTTAATGTTTTGATCTTTTCTGCTTTTTTCATTTCAGCGTCAAGCTTCTTCTTTAATATTATACATGAATTTAATAGCCAATTAGTTATATTTGTTAGTATAGTTTCGTTGGTATTTGCAATCCTTTTTTACCTCTCGCGTTTCAAACGCTTTTTTGGTCCCTGGTTGTATACTATGGTTCTTTTGGCAATTCTTTCCATTGTTTGGATTTTAAATGGAGGAATAGTCGGCTCTATTAATTACATATTTTTACTAGGGCTAATGACCATTTTATTGGTTTCTAAAAAAGGTCAGAGATATTGGTTGCTCTTTATTTACTTTTTTGATATTACCGCTCTTTATGTCCTGGATTACATGATGGGAAATAAAATTATTGTACCCTATTCCAGCAAAGAAAATCATTATAATGACATGACATTTGTTTTCCTGGTAGTCATAATTGGTGTTTTTTTTATACTAGATCATTTTAAACAAAGCTATGACAAAGAACGTGATAAAGTAAAAGAGAAAACTAAAGAACTTGAACGAGCAAACGAGGAAAGGCTTAATGCTTTTATAACATTGACTCATGAAATAAGAACCCCCATTACCATTATCAATAATTATCTACAAGAGTATATTGAGAAATATGATGAAACAGAAGAAATTACAATTATAAAAGATAGTGTTGATAAACTTACTAAGGATATATCTAATTCTTTTATTGAAGAAAAATTCACGAAAGGTACTTTACCTTTCGAACATGATCAAGTTACTAATTTATCAAAACTAATAATTGGAAAAGAAAAAATTTTTAAAGGATATGCCTGGAAAAAAGAAATATCTTTTAAAATAGATGTTGAGGATAATATATTTATAAAAGCTGATCCCGGAGCAGTAGATAGCATTATCAATAACTTGGTAGAAAATGCTATAAAATATACCCCGGGAAAAGGAAATATAAGTTTAACCCTTTTTTCAAAAAATGAGCACGTATATATTTCTGTAAAAGACAATGGAAATGGTATACCCAGGGAACTTCAAGATCAGATATTCGTTGCCTGGTATCAAATTGCTGGAAATAAACAAAACTCTCAAGGTGTAGGCATGGGATTATCCATCGTGAACAATATTGTAAAAAGCCTCAAGGGGAAAATTAAATTAAATAGTAAGGTGAATGAAGGAACCGAGTTTATCATTGAATTAAAAAAATACGAGTTAAAAGAAAAAGATAAATTAGCAGAAGTAATCTGGCAAATTCCCTTGAGTTTCGGGTACATGAACCAAGTAAATGATGAAATTCAAGATCATACAAATAACCTACTTATAATAGAAGATAATTTGCAAATGCTTCAATACTTGGTAAACAAATTGAAAAACAAGTACAACGTATATGTATCCACAAATGGTAAAGAAGCCTTAGATAAATTGACCCAAATGCCTGTCCCCAATTTGATAATTTCCGATGTAATGATGGATGATATGGATGGCTTTACATTCTTGGAAACTATTTCTAAAAAACAAGGGCTTAATCATGTTCCTTTCATCTTTTTAACAGCTAAAACAACTCACGCTGATAAATTAAAAGGCCTAAATTTAGGTGCCATTGATTATTTTCATAAACCTTTCTTGATCAATGAACTTATGATCAAAATTGAATCAATTATAAACAATTATCATAAACAAAAGAAAGCTTTCTTCGATTCTACCTATAGGTATGTTTCAAAGGAACTGGGACATTCCTCTCTACCAAAGAATGAACTTTCTTCACCAGGAGATTTGCTGGAAAATTATCATATTACACCTAGGGAAAAGGAAATAATTAAATTGCTTGTTGAAGGGAAAACTTACAAAACCATCGGCAAAGAATTGTTTATATCTGAAAAAACCGTGACGAATCATGTTCAAAATATTTATGAAAAAACAGGGGTCAATAATAAAGCCCAACTGATAAAATTAATTTCCATGGGGACATGAGGTTAGCCAATCTTTGTCTTTAAAAACTTCGAATTTGAGACGTTTCCACCCCCTTCTAAGTACAACGCGAATATATAATTAGAAAAATTTTAGTCTAGGATTATATCAGCCCATTCAACTTGTTTTCTAATAATCCTAAATAACTCCCGTAATAATTACATGTTTTCTCCTCCTATCCAGGTCAAAATAGTAAAAAACTTCTATTAATATAGTAGCATTCTCCCATTGTAAGGTAATTATTTTTTAATGAATTTTACATTAACAAAATGAGTTGATAGGATGTTAAAAATTCAAAGGTTGATGAAAACTAAATCAAAAGACAGTTAATGATAATACTGCTAAATTAGGGTACCAGCCACATGTATACGTGGCTGGTTTTTTTATGTCTCCATGAAATCATTCCTTTATTGTTTTTGATAATTCTAACCATATTATTTGGCTTGATGAATTATCCCTATTACAAAATGTCGTTTAACTAAATGCTTTCTTTAAAAATCTTGTTGTGCTATTTCTGTTCTACCACTTATATCCAGCTAATTATGGAAGGAATAGGATAAATCTCCTAGGAAAATAGTACGATTGCCCTATTGTAATATGACTTTTTTTTATTGATTTTTACAACTACAAAAGAAAGTTGATAGGGGTTAAAGATTATATGTTAAAGGGATACTCAAAAAGGTTGCCCATTATTAAAAAAATTAGAAGTTAGTAAACCAGCCTTGCATACGTGGGGCTGGTTTTTTTTTGGGGGAACGTTCCGAGTTATTGTTATTAAGATGCGAGATTATTTTCAGCCTTTAATGCTATAAACTAGGCTTTCATGAAATTTCTAAAAAATAGTGGTTTTAATACGGAAGAATAAAAAACAAACGTTATATTCACCTTGATACTTTATATATTTTTTTGTTTTAAAAATATTAGTTAATGAAAATCTTTTTCATCACTATCATCTTTCTCTTTTCATTGTTTATCCAATTAAGTTCCCAACCGGCTAAAATATATTGGAAATTAAGCCAAGAAAAATTTAAAGAAAAAGATTTTGTAAGTGCTTTAACATATGTTGATTCTTTGTTAAATGTTATGCCTGGATTTGCTGCGGCATATTATAACAGGGGCATCATTAAATTAAACTTGATGGATTTTAATGAAGCTTGCTCGGATATTAAAATTGCAGATAGCCTGGGGTTTAACCATAAATCACAAGCAATTGATTATTATTGTAATCATGAAAAGAAAATAGAAAACTTAAAAAAACAGTTTTATCCTCGTGAAAAATTAATTGAAGAAAATAATTATAGACCCCTATACACGAGAAAAGATACACTAAGGGGAATGCTACGCCCAGAACGTACGTGCTTTGACGTGTATTTTTATGATTTAAACGTACGAATTATCCCCCGGGGAAAAAGAATAACCGGCTCCAATGATATTTACTTCCACGTTAAAAACAATTGTTCAAAGATTCAAATAGACCTGTTTGAAAATATGAGGATCAATTCCATAACATGGAATAATCAACCCATCGAATTCACGAGAGAATACAATGCAGTTTTTTTAAAATTTCCAGTGGAACTAAAAACGGGAAGTAGGGAAATGATCAGCGTAAAATACGAGGGAAAACCTATAAAAGCACCCAATCCTCCATGGGACGGCGGATTTGTATGGAAGCGAGAAGGTATAAAAAGATGGGTAAGTGTGGCTTGTGAACAGCTTGGAGCCAGTGTTTGGTGGCCAAACAAGGATCATCTTTCAGATAAACCTGACTCAATGGGGATTAACATCGAGGTTCCCAAGAAATTTGAAGTAATATCTAATGGTAATTTAAGACAAGTTAAAAACCAGGAAGATAATTATGTTCGTTATGAGTGGTTTGTACAATATCCAATAAATAATTACAATGTAACTTTTTACATGGCCAATGATTATATAAGGATCAAGGATACTGTTTATCATGATGGCAAGCCCCTAATGGTAGATCATTATGTACTCCCGCAAAATTATGAAATAGCCAGTGATTATTTCAAACAAACCCTTGAAGTGATTAATTTCTATAATGATATGTATGGTCCTTATCCTTTTTGGGAGGATGGTTTTGGACAGGTAGAATCTCCTTTTGACGGAATGGAACATCAAGGTGCCATTGCATACGGAAATGATTATGGAAGTGACGATGCAAGAAAATATCATAATGGAAAATATGATCCTATCATAGTTCATGAAGCCGCACACGAATGGTGGGGAAATTCAATTTCCGCGAGCGATATGGCTGAAATCTGGCTTCATGAATCTTTTGCTACCTATTCCGAAATATTATTCCTGGAGAATAAATTCGATTATTACGAATCTCTTAATGAACTAAGGAAACATTTCATGATGATTCATAATTTCTGGCCCATGGTAGAAAATTTTGATGTCAATGAAAATGCATTTGCCAGCAATGATGTGTACATGAAAGGATCGGCTATGTTAAATAATCTCCGCTGCACCATTAATGATGATAAAATTTTTTATGCTATTCTCAAAGGTTTCCTCGATAAATACAAGTACCAAGTAGTTTCTTCCAATGATTTCGTAAAGTTTGTAAATGAAATTACGGGAGAAAATTACACTCCTTTCTTCAACAAATTCTTATATGAAGAAAAACCTCCTGTTTTAAATTATTATCTTACAAAAAATAAAAATGGGATTTCATTTCATTTTAAATGGGAAGGAGTAGAAAATGGTTTTAAAATGTCTTTCGTGATAAAAGATCAAAAAGGAAAGAATATTAGGTTAAAAGGGTCTACTGATTGGCAATCAATAGAACTAGCAGGTTGCGAGACTTTCTTTTTCTATAACCAGTTTACCGGTTTCCAAGGGACAGAGCCAAATGGTTTTACTTATTTTTGGACTAATAAAAAATAAAATATTAAAAATAACTTCCCCAATTCAGGAAAATTAGTTTTCCGAGTTTCTAACATTCTCCATTCAACTCATCCTTACAACATTCTGATGGTTCTAATTGCAAGGTAATATGATCCACTCCATGACGATCATGGAGCATTTTTTTGATCAATTCCTTTATCTTATGTGCCTGGCTGATTTTTAGATCCCCGTCTAAAGCCACGTGACATTCAAAATGTACACGTTGATCATCTAATTTCCAGGCATGCAAGTGATGAATGTTATTAACATATGATATATTTTCAATATCGTTTCTTATTTTTCCAAGATTTAATCCCGGTGGAGTAGATTGCATGAGAATATTTACAGATTCCTTAATTACAGGCCAAGTTTCTTTGATGATATAAAGTCCAATAAGAATAGTAATTACCGGGTCAACCCAGTATA
>CAZOSQ010000222.1:0-6121 GCA_964582245.1 uncultured Bacteroidales bacterium
CGAAGACGATATTAGCCAGCTAGAAAGTTTTGCTTTCCAGTACGCCCAAAAATATGATTATTTCGAGGATAAATGGGTGCCTTTTTCTAATGTATTGAAAAAAATTCCAATGGAGTTGGATGTGGAACCCGGGCTTTTCCTGAAAAAGAAAAAAAATATTGAATCCATAGATTCTACTTCGATATATCTTTTAAATATTAGGGATTATAAACTAAAAGGTGAAATTGCACCGTTATCTTATGTTGAAAAGGATATAAGAAATATCATCTTTAACAAAAGAAAACTAGAATTAATAAAAAACCTTGAGAATGATATTTATAATGATGCATTGAAACGAGGTTATTTTAAAATATATAATTGATTTAGCAGATGTTAATAAAAAAAATCACATTTTTTACAACCATACTCTTCTTTTTAATCGCAAATGGTTATTCTCAGTCACGGGTGGTGGATCAAGTGGTTGCCATTGTTGGTGATGAAGTTGTTTTGCAATCTGAAGTAGAGCAGCAATACTTGGATTATCTTTCTCGAGGTGCAAGAATTCCAAATATGAAATGCAAGATATTCGAGGAGATGTTAATTCAAAAACTGTTATTGCACCAAGCAGAATTGGATAGCGTAATTATTCCCGAATCGCAGGTAGATATGCAATTGGAGCAAAGATTACAGCATTTTGAAAAACAAGTTGGCTCTCCTGAAAAATTATTGAAATATTTTAATAAAAGTTCCAGGGTTGAATTGAAGGAGGATTTAAGAGAAATTGTTAAAGAACAGTTGATTACTCAAAAGATGCAATCAGATATAACAGAAAATATAAAAATCACTCCTTCAGAGACACGTGAATTTTATAAGGAAATGCCTAAGGATAGTATTCCCCTGATTAACTCGAAAGTCGAAATTAATCAAATTGTCCTTCATCCTGCTTATACCGAGGAATCGGTTTTTATGGTGAAACAAAAATTACTTGATTTGCGAAAAAGAATATTGGATGGAGAGAATTTTAATGCTTTGGCAGTTTTATATTCCGAGGGGCCATCATCTACCCAAGGAGGTGATATTGGTTGTGCCGCCAAGGCAGAATTAGACCCTGAATATGCTAAAGCGGCATTTAGTTTGAAGCCCGGCGGGATATCCAATATTGTTGAATCTGAATATGGTTATCATATTATTAAACTTTATGACAGGAAAGATAATAAAGTATGTACCAGGCATATACTGATAAAACCAAAATTGTCATATGATGCCATGGAAAGGGCTGTTGCCAAGCTTGATAGTATTACCAGGTTAATCAGGTTGGATTCCTTAACATTTGAAAAGGCTGCCCAGAAATATTCTGATGATGAGGATACAAAGGCTAACGGGGGATTGAAAATAAATCAGTACGAAGGTTCTTCTTCTTTTGAGATGGACGAACTTTCCAAGGATGAATATAATATTGCTAGGCAAATGGATGTGGGGGAGATTTCAGAGCCTTTTCAAACCGTGGATAAAGCGGGGAAAACAGTTTATAAGATTGTTAGGTTAAAATCCAGGACAGAACCTCACCGGGCCAATCTTCAAAGTGATTATCTAACCATACAAGAAATGGCCTTGGCCAATAAAAAACAGGAAGCTTTAGTCAACTGGGTAAAAGAAAAACAAGCGACAGTATTTATTAAAATTAATCCTCCATTTGATAAGTGCCAGTATAATTTACCGGGTTGGAAAAACTAATGTAAATGTTGTACAATGCACATAATCAAGATAAATAAATCTATACTCATTATCTCGGTTTTATTATTGGCTTCTTTTGTCCTTTATGCGCAAGAAACAAAAAAAATACAATTTACTGCAGATATCGTAGAGTATGACGAGAAGTTGGCAAAAGGAGCCCAGCGCTTGTTGGGGAATGTTCATTTTACCCATGACGATATGGTTATGTTTTGTGATAGCGCATATTATCTTCCAAGCGAGAAAATAGTGGATGCCTATAGCAATGTTCATTAAATTCAAGCAGATACCTTAGACTTATATGCGGATTACATGAAATATGATGGCAAAATAAAATTAGCCGAGTGTCGAGAAAATGTTCGTTTAGTGGATGATGAGGCTGAATTGTCAACAGAATTTCTAGATTTTGATTTGAACGACAATATCGGGTATTACTTCAATGGAGGAACAATTGTCAATGATGAAAATATATTAAAAAGTATTCAAGGATACTATTATTCAGATGACAAGCTTTTTTTCTTCAAGGACAGTGTTTTAATTAATAATCCAAAATATGATATTATTTCCGATACTTTAAAATATAGTACAGTTAGCCGTATTTCTTATTTTTTTGGTCCTACAGAAATAATTAGTGATGAGAATTATATTTATTGTGAAAATGGTTGGTATAATACAACAACTGATATTTGTCAATTTAATAAAAATGCTTACCTGGAAAATAAGAATCAGCTAATCAAGGGCGATAGCTTGTATTACGAAAGAAATACAGGACATGGAAGGGCCTTCGAAAATGTTGAAATTATTGATACCGCAAACAATGTTACCCTGAAAGGAAATTTTGCCAGTTATTATGAACAACCGGAAAGTTCATTATTAACTGACAGTACTTTATGTATTTATGCAGCGGGTGAAGATTCTTTGTATATCCATTCTGATACATTGCGTTACAACCTTGATTCATTAGGAGAAAAAGTAATTAGGGGGTATTATGACGTCAGGATATTTAGATCCAATTTGCAAGGTTTATGTGATTCCTTGGTTTATACATTACGAGATTCAACCATAAGTTTGTTTACTGAACCCATTGTTTGGTCTGGAAAGAACCAGATGACCTCGGCTCATATTAAAATTCATACCAAGGAGGGAAATATTGATTTTGTGGAAATGCTTAAGAATGCCTTTATTGTTTTACAGGAAGATACCGCTCATTACAACCAGGTGAAAGGCAAGGATATGGTTGGATATTTCAAAGATAACGATCTTTATAAGATTGATGTGAATGGAAACGGTCAAACGATTTATTATCCCAAAGACAGAGATGCAATTATAGGTCTAAATAAAGCTGCAAGTTCTAATTTGGTGATTTTTTTGGATGAAAACGAGGTTAAGAAAATAAATTTCCTTTCCAAACCAGTGGCAAATTTACTTCCCCTAGAAGATCCCAAGGCCAAGGAAGATAGATTGAGTGGATTTCAATGGCTTGATGTACTAAGACCCAGAAATGTAATGGATCTATTTAAAGAAAAAGAGGAAGTACAGGGGAAAGAAGAAGATCCTGAAGATTAAAGGAGTTGAAATTCCTATAATCTTCAAGATTTTACAGGTCTTTATTCATTCTGCCTTAATATTCATCTTCATTAAAGAAGAAATCATCCTTGCTGGGGTAATCCGGCCAAATATCTTCGATACTTTCATAAATTTCCCCCTCATCTTCAATTTCCTGGAGATTTTCTATTACCTCCAGCGGAGCCCCTGAACGTATTGCAAAATCAATAAGTTCATCTTTACTGGCGGGCCAAGGAGCGTCTTCTAATTTTGATGCTAACTCAAGTGTCCAATACATAGCCAAAGTATTTATTATAAACTGTTCTAAATTTTTGCAAATATATTATTTTTATTTTATTTTAAAATTGTTCCAAGGAATTTCTGCAATCCCTAAATCTACACCTATTTTACGGGCAAGCACAAATAAGTAATCAGATAACCTGTTAAGATAAGTCAGTATAAGATCGTCCACGAACTCACTCACTGTTAATTTTACAACATTTCTTTCAGCTCTCCTGCAAATATTTCTTGCAATATGGCAGAAAGAAACTATTTCATGCCCTCCAGGTATGATAAACGAATTCAAAATTGGTAAGGTTTCATCCATCGTATCAATTTCATGCTCAATTTTTTCTATATCCACCGAATGAAAAACAGGAAGATTATCATTATTTTCACCTGCTGCAGCTGCTAAATGGGCTGAGATTGTCATTAGTCGTTCCTGTATCCATAGCAAAATTTTTTTTATTTCTTTATCAATTACTTTGTCACGAAGCAGGCCTACGTAAGAAATTAATTCATCCACCGACCCATATGCTTCCACCCTGTCATGTGATTTGAGTACTATTTTCCCCCCGATTAAAGAGGTCATTCCCTTATCACCAGTTTTAGTGTATATTTTCATGTTAGTTTGTTTAACTGTATCTTTGTAAAAATATTTTATTCCTTTTAGAAAAAATCATTTCTAAAATATGATTCATGTAATTAAAGCTCAGGTTATCAATTAATTTATATTAAGATTTAGTAATTAATAAAAAAATCTTGTTTCTCGTAAAATTCTTTTTTTATGAAAATAACTCCCACATTAAAAAGATCTATCGTTAAAGATACTCGATGATCATTCTTAATAATTTTCCAAGTCTCTTCCATTTCATTTGACCAGCGAATATCATCAAAAATAAAGATTGACCCATTTTGAGCGACCTCTAAAAATTTCTCAAAATAAAGGAGGGTCGGATCTTTTCGGTGATTTCCATCCAAAAAAACAAGGAATGGATTTTTTACCAGGTTTTGTAAACTCCCCAAATGATTTTCGAAATTACCTTCTAACAATTTCACATTGGATATGTTTAACTTTTTTAAATTCTCATGTGCCAATCGTAATTTTTCACCACATCCTTCAACGGAATAAACTATACTGTCGGGATTTCCCATTGCTAAATACGCCGAAGAAATACCTAATCCTGTTCCAAGTTCAATTACTGTTTTAGGTTTGTAAAAATTGACAATTCTATAAAGCAATTTCCCGTATCTTGAACTTACGGTTGATGAACGGGCAATTTCCCCAACCTTCCTCGTGCTTTTTTTTGCTACCTTCGAGCCAGCTCCAAGATCATGGATGTTAATTTCTCGTTTATCTTTTTTTAATCTTGCATGTAGATTTTGGATTTTAAAACACGGGGTGGTATCACCAACCAAAACCTTTTTACAAAAATCATATACAAACGGGGAATGTATACCATGACCATTTTTATGAGACTTTAATTTGTAATTTAAATAATCAACTATTTTCAACATGGTATCTTAATTTGAATATCCTTTGGTTTCGAACGACAAATATAGAAGAATTTTCTGCTATATTACCGGGTTTGTTTTAAAGCAAATTAGTTATGTTTCATTTGGATGATTTCTTATATTATTTTAAATTTAGCATTATTAAATTTACTTGTTTTTTAAAATCGTGAACAAGGTATTATACCAAGAAATTACATTTCTACAAGGGATTGGTCCCAAAAAAGCTGAATGGTTGAATAAGGAATTAAACATTTACACCTTTAATGATTTACTTTATTATTTTCCATTTAAGTATATAGATAAATCAAAATTTTATAGTATATCCGAATTACATTCAAATCTATCTCATGTACAAATAAAAGGTAAAATTACTGGATTCCGAACGGAAGGTCAGCGTTATCATAAAAGATTGATTGCTATTTTTTCTGATGGTACAGGAACTATTGAACTTGTTTGGTTTAAAGGCCATAAATGGATTACCGATAGTTACCGGGCTGGAGAAGAGTATATAGTTTTTGGAAAACCGGCTGTTTTTAATAATAGATTCACCATTGCACACCCTGAAATTGATCTTCCGGGAAAACAAGATGCAGGATTAACAGGAAATATAGAACCTGCTTATAATACCACGGAGAAGTTAAAAGCCAACTATATAACTTCTCGGACAATCCTTAAATTTCAACTGAACTTGCTTAAGCAATTGAATAATCATATCGAAGAAACACTCCCGGTTCAACTTTTGATAGAATTAAGATTGATGCCTTTAAAAGAGGCATTACAAAACATACATTTTCCTGCTAGTTATGATATTTTAAAAAAGGCCATTTACAGGTTAAAGTTCGAGGAATTGTTTTTCATTCAACTTGATTTGTTGTGGTTAAAAAATAAAAGACTGGGGAAATTAAAAGGGTTTATTTTTGAAAAGGTAGGGGATTATTTGAATTTATTTTATAAAAATAAGTTGCCTTTTGAATTAACAGGAGCACAAAAACGTGTACTCAAGGAAATACGGAAAGATTTAGGATCCGGGAAACAAATGAACAGGCTGTTACAGGGAGATGTCGGTAGCGGA
>CAZOSQ010000223.1:0-5676 GCA_964582245.1 uncultured Bacteroidales bacterium
AAAGTGGCAAGAGAAGCGGTTCGCAAATCCCTCGTTTTATTAAAAAATGAAAATTCCTTGCTTCCTTTTGATCAATCTTCATTAAAAAGTATTGCCGTAATTGGTCCCAATGCTAATGTGGCTAGGACTGGTGGACATGGGAGTTCAAAGGTAATACCTTTTTATGCGGTTACACCTCTTGAAGGGATCAAAAATCTAGTGGGAGAGAATATTCAAGTTCATTTTGCAGTGGGGGAAGAATTGGTAGAACCCGAACTTAAATTAATAGATAGCCAATATCTTACTCCTTCTCAAGGAAAAGGAAAAGGGCTGTACGGGGAATATTTCGATAATGTAGATTTTGCCGGGAAACCTGTTTTTACAAGGGTCGATCAAGATTTGGATTTTGACTTCAAAGATGATACACTTCGGGAGGTTATGAAAAAAGATTCTTTTTCTATTAGATGGACAGGTACTTTTATGCCCCCGGAAACAAAAGAATATAAATTTGATTTGAACAGCGATGATGGCTCAAGGTTATATATAAATGATGAGCTACTAATTGATAATTGGGGCGTTCACCCCCCAAGACTAAAATCGGGAACTATTAAACTTGAAACGGGTAAATCATATCAAGTGAAGATTGAATATGCTGAAATAGGATTTGGTGCAATGTTTCAGTTTGGTTGGAGTCCCCCATTTGATTTCGAGGCTTATAAAAAGAAGGTGAACGAGGCCGTGGGAATTGCAAAAAAATCAGATGTGGTAGTGTTATGTGCAGGATCGGCTGATTTTATCGAAGGAGAGGGTCTTGATAAGGAAGGTCTTGAACTTCCGGGTCATCAAGATTATTTGATTGAAAAGGTTGCTGAGGCCAATCCTAATACCGTGGTTGTTTTGTACGGGTGTGCTCCTATGTCAACTAAAAAATGGCTAGATAAAGTGAATGGCCTGGTGCTGGCGTGGTTTCCTGGCCAAGAGGGTGGAAATGGACTTGCACGAATTTTATTTGGCGAAGTAAATCCATCGGGGAAGTTGCCATTCTCTTATATACAAGATTACGCTGAATCTCCAGTTTTTAAACAATATAAAGATGAGGGCATGAAAATGCATTATGATGAGGGAGTTTTTATCGGGTACCGGTGGTTGGATAAAAACAAAGTACCTATCAAGTTTCCTTTCGGGTATGGTCTTTCATATACACAATTCAAATTTAGCAACATGAAGATTGAAGAGCATGGAGATTCCAAATTTACTGTTCATGTAAATGTCGAGAATGTAGGGGAAAGAAAAGGGGCAGAAGTGGTACAGCTTTACGTGGGTGATATTGCTTGCAAAGTACCTAGACCCGAAAAAGAATTAAAAGGATTCGAGAAAGTGGAACTTAATCCTGGTGAAAATAAAGATGTTGCAATTCATTTGGAAAAACCTGCTTTTTCCTTCTATAATGTCGAAACTCATTCTTGGGAAATAGAACCCGGTGAATTTGAAATTATGGTTGGAAGTTCTTCGCGGGACATACATTTAAAAAAATCTATAAATTTAAGTATCCATTAAAATTGGTGTTATTCTACCTTAAAAACAGTCTTTAAAATAAAAAATTTTAAATAGTAAATTTTAATTAATAAAAAATGAAAAAAGTCTTTATAATAATAGTTGTGGTATTCCTAGGTCTCAATTTAAATCTTCAAGCCAAAAATTATTATCTCTCGGCAGGGGGAGATGATACAAATAAGGGAACATCCAAGGAAAAAAGCTGGAAAACGATCGAGAAATTAAATACTGTTAAACTCAAACCCGGGGATTCTGTATTATTTAACCGGGGAGATATTTTTCTTGGAGAAATTACCATCCCTACCTCGGGTACTGATGAAAAAAAAATAGTATTTTCTTCTTATGGAAAAGGTTCAAAACCAATTATCACGGGTGCTATTACTGTTACTGGCTGGAAAGCATATAAAGATGATATTCATGTTGCAAAGGTAAATGATGAAATATTGCAATTATTTGCAGATGGTAAAATGCAAACTTCGGCAAGATATCCAAACAAGGGATACCTATATGTAGACAAAGATATTGATCCAAGAAATGAATTCGTTGATAATGATTTAAACCAAGAAAATGGCTACTGGAATGGTGCTACAATACGGTATCGTCCATGTGATTGGGTTATCAGGTACGGTGTTGTTGAATTACATGAAGGAAAAAAAATTAAGATAAAAGAATATCCTTCTGATTATGGTAAGACATCAGATGAAATAACCCAAGGAAGTGGATATTTTTTTGATAATAAGTTTGAAGAACTAGATTCAGTCAGTGAATGGTATTTTAACCCGATCAATAAAGAATTATATTATAAACCTATTTCTGATATTTCAAAAGTTAAATTGGAAGGAGTTGTTTACCATGATGCCTTCACATTAAAACAAGGAGTGAGCTACGTGGAAATAGTTGGATTACAAATTGCTAATTTTCATAACTATGGGATCAATGCCCGGGGAGAAAATAATAACATTAACGTGGTTGATAATGATTTTAAAAATATAAATGCCACTGCCATTCACTTATCCACTTATGCAAGTAATTGCTTGATAGAAAACAATAACATCAGCGACATCAATGGAAGGGGAATCATTGCGGTGGAATCAGAAAAAGTAACTATAACTTCCAATAATTTGGAGAATATTGGATTAAAATATGGTTATGGAATAAGTGGATTAAATGGAATGACTGGAATTGTTTTGGTAAATATAGAAGAAGAAAAGGATGAAAATTCGAGGAATTCAAATAACAATACGATAAGCTATAATAGGATAAAAAATACTGGTTATTCGGGAATCCGTGTTGAAGGAGTAAAAAACCAGGTGAAAAATAATGTTGTTCAAAATGCCATGTTGGTCATGAATGATGGAGGAGGAATTTATTCTTGGTCAAAAGGAGGGGAATATTACACCCATGATGTTACAATTTCCGGAAATATAATAGAGAATGTATATGGTAGTAAAGAGGGGCTTATCAGTACATTTCACATGCAATGCATAGGAATTTACCTTGATAATCGTACTCAACATGTTACCGTTGAAAATAATATAATTTGTAACACATTGAAAGGATATTTTTCAAATACATACAGCAAGAATAATATTTTTAGGAACAATATAGTATATAATACTTCAACAGGCCTAGAAATTGGTGATTACATGAATCCCCTGGTTACTCTTGGACATGTCGTGGAAAATAATTTGTTCTTTTTGGAAGCTCCCGATCAACATGCTGTTAAGTTGGTAAGTTATTCAGCACCATCTACTGCACCAATGGCTACTTTTAAAGGTAATAAATATTATTCGATGCATGAACCTTTTATGATGTCTGAAGTATTGGAACATGATAACAAGCAAAGCAGGGCAACTTATATATATGAAATGGATGTATGGCAAAATAAGTTGGGACATGATAAGGATGGATATGCTAAGTTGTATAATCATCCCTGGAAGAAGGAGATGAAAAGCCCCTTTAGTAAATCAACCATTGTGTATAACGATACAAAATTACCCAAAATAATTGATTTAAAGGGTAAGATGTATTATGACTTGGAGGGAAATAAGCTACCGAATACTTTCCAGCTTCCTCCTTTTGAATCTAAAATTATGCTAACGAATTATTAGATTATAAAAAGAAACAAGTAAAAAAGAGATGGTTATTCCATCTCTTTTTTTTTTATTATTAATTTATTACTATGAAAGAATTTGGTTCATATACCTGGAATGTAAACGATTCCGTTAGGAATAGTTCCACATTTTTTGTATCATGAGAATTATATCCAATAGACAAATCTTGTCCAATCGTCATTCTCATATCTCCACCTCTTTTTGACACCAGCAACATGTCACTCACGTAAGGAGCAAGTATAAATTGGCCACTAATCATTTCTCCCACTCGTTGGTTCAAAGGGTATCCCCTGGAACTATCAAAAAAGTCATTCCAATCTTTAGGATTAATAATCAAGGAAAATGGTCCCTCAATACCATTTATTTTGAATATATCCAGGGCTTCCGCGATAATTCTAGGAAGATCTTCTAAATCTTGTGGTTTTTTTATCGTATTTTCCGACGAATTGACAATTCCGTGAATTCCGGCTTCTTTCAAACCATAATAAATGACCTTTTCCTCGAATTCGGCCATTTTTTTTGCTGCTTCAATTAAGTTGTCCAAATTGATATCAACTGCTCCCCTCGATGCATTATCTAGTTCCCAAATGTTAAGACTAAATAAATTTCGTGTTTCAATTAAAGGTTGCACCTGGTTAATGCCATAAGAAAGATTGTTTGGCTGCGACTCGGGAATAATTAATTTACCCGTTGAAACAGCGCCGTAATCAATGCCTTTTGGGCCATCGATGTCAACAATTTTTCTCGCGGTTAGGTTTGTTTTAAAAACATCCCTGGTTTGTTCTTCGATTGCTTCCCATGCCTCTTTTGTTATAGGAGCAAGTGATTTTTTTAAAATATCCATAATTGTATAAGTGATTTTGAATGTTATTAACCCCTATGTTATCCTATTTATCGTAAGGTTATAATTTACCAATACCAAGATCCTTGTTTTCCTTTACGCCCCGGTTTTCTTTATTTTTTTCATCTTCTTCATCTTCCTCATCTTCTTCAATTTCTGTAATTTCCTTTTCGGTGAATAAGTAAGTACGCATCTGTTCGTCCCAACCGTCCATATTTCTTCTCAGCCATTCTTGTGTCATGCAAGCATGCTCCATCTCTTCGTCTCGATTGTGGATAAGAATTTTTTTCAAGTGTATGTCCTTACATGCATCTGCACGTTGTTGGTACCATAATACAGCTTCAAGTTCTTCAATAAAACTAGCAATAGCCCTAGTATAATCTTTAGTTTCGTCACTTAGATCCGAGGGAAGTTCATGATAATCCTTCATAAAAAATACTCATTTTGTTAAACATGAATTTTACTACAACAATTACATCATTTATGTTCGGGGTTGTTTTTTTAATAAAAAGATTTGGAGTACCCCGCAGATGTCATAATTTAATTTGTCATTGTTTTGTCACTTGTTTAACAATACAAGGAACAAGATCGTTCAAATTCAAATTTAACAACAGGAAAAAATGATCAAAAAAAATCTCGTGCCTGTTATTTGCACGAGATTCCAAGTACCTTCTTTAAAGGTTAATTTTTACTGTTAATTAAGTGTCTAATCAATTTCTTTTGTAATGGATATGGCAGCAATTGTGCCGTCTGCAATTGCGGTAGTTATTTGTCGATATTTCTTACTGGAAACATCACCAATTGCATATACTCCCGGGATATTGGTTTTTTTGTCTTCATCAGTTACCAGGTATCCCCATTGGTCTTTTTCCAGGTTTTCATTAAATAGTTCGGTATTAGATTTCATTCCAACAAATACAAATACACCGTCAGTTTCCAGTTCAGAAATTTCCCTTGATTTTAAATTCTCAATTTTTACCTTCATTTTATCACCCACACGTTCAAACCCGCGAGGTTCATGCTCGAATAATATATCTATATTCTTATTATTGAAAATTTTTTCCTGGGCATGTTTATTGGCTTGAAATTTATCAAATTGATGGACAATGGTAATGTGTTTGGCAAATTTGGATATAAAATCAGCTTCTTCTATGGCTGAATTTCCCCCGCCAATTACTACCACGTCTT
>CAZOSQ010000223.1:5686-6072 GCA_964582245.1 uncultured Bacteroidales bacterium
TTTGCCATTATAATATTTTGCATCGCATGTTGCACAATAGGATATGCCACGACCTTTATATTCCAATTCACCGGGAATATTAAGGTAATTGGGAGAAGTACCGGTGGCAATGATAATTTTTTTCGCCTTAATGGTTTCATATTCATCAATTACCACTTCTTTTTTTTTCAAATCAACATGTGTAACATCAACTGCTACACGAAAAGTTGTTCCACATTTTTTTGTTTGTTCCGACATGTTGTGCGATAGCATAAATCCAGGTTGTGGTTCTATAAACCCCGGGTAATTAGAAACTTGGTGGGTAAGTGAAACATGTCCACCGGGTAGACCGGTATCTATCATCACGGTATTTATCCTGGCTTGACACAAGGACAACCCCGCGGTTA
>CAZOSQ010000224.1:0-5999 GCA_964582245.1 uncultured Bacteroidales bacterium
CTTATTGAATTTTCATACTTTCTTCCTCTTTTTTGTATTTGATCAACCAAGGTTGGGATTGAAGCTCTTAGATATATTAGCAGGTCAGGTGATTGTAGGAGAGAAGACATCAAGTTGAACAAGGTAAAGTAGTTCTCAAAATCTCTCGTGGACATCAATCCCATGCCATGGAGATTGGGTGCAAAAATATAAGCATCCTCGTAAATGGTTCGGTCTTGTATAACTGTTTTGCCAGATTCCCGGATTTCAAGAATTTTAGAAAAACGGGTATTTAAGAAATATATTTGTAAATTGAAAGACCAACGTTGCATATCCTCGTAGAAATCCGTTAAGTAGGGATTTTCATCCACGTCTTCGTAATGAGGCTCCCATCCGTAATGCTTGGATAATAATTCTGTCAATGTAGTTTTTCCTGAGCCAATGTTTCCACCAACAGCAATATGCATAATGAAAATTTAAAGGTTAAGAATACTAAAGTACAAATTTTTTCAGAGTTTAACTTATTTTTCAACTAATTTATATGTAATAACCTTTTCATTGTCGAAAGTAAAGAGATAATCATCTTCAAGCCGGGCATCTGATATATTTTCACCTGGTAAGTTAATGGTTTGTTCCTTTTTCTCGAACAAGTTGTATACAATGAGTCCATTGTTTTTATCATGGTATATAATGTTATTGTTTTGAACTTGAAAACGGCTACCGGTTAATAAGGGAATTAATTTATTAAAACTACCAAATTCATCAAGTACCAGGATGCCTTTTCCCGGCAAGTAAATATAAATATAGGTACCGTCCAAGATCATCCTTGGAGGCGATACATGAGAATCCAAGAAGGAAGAAATATTAATAGATTCGTGTATCTTTTGTAAATCCCGGTTGTAGTAAAAAAGTTTACCTTCTATTTCATCATAAAGCCAGAAACCACCTTTATATGATGAACATACAGTGCTAACTTGTTCGTGACCCAGTTCATCCAGTCCAATGGGTTCTGATAACCTCGAGAGGTAAGTATCCAAAAAAATAACTTGATTAAAATCTTTGTAAAAGAGTAAAATTTTCAAGGGATCGGAAACATCAACCATGGATATTTTCCCCATGGATTGACTGCTATAAGAATATGTTTTTTTTCGAGTGAAATCAAATTTAAAAAGTTTGTTACCATCAATCGAGTAAACATTTTTTAGATCGTCTGTCAAAAAATATTGTCCTTTTAAAGGAATTTCACCTTGCGGAACAATTTTGTAACTTGGTCCTAAACTTGCAAAAAGGAAGAGTGTAAAGCCAATTAAAATTTTTATCATGTAAATTGCTGGTTTATTTCAAGCAATTGTTCAATAATTTTTCGATCATTGGATAGGCGGGGAACCTTGTTTTGCCCCCCGAGTTTTCCCTTGTTTTTTAACCACTGGTAAAAAACACCCTCTTTCATACACCTGACAATTGGTAAGATCAGTGTAATATTCTTATATCTTTTGGCCTCGTAATCAGAGTTCACTTGTTTTAAACCTTCGTCAAGGAAATACGTGAATTCTTCAAGATTTTTTGGTTCTTTTTCAAATTCTATGAGCCATTCATGGGTTCCAGACTGTTTTTCACCCATGAAAACGGGTCCAGCCGAATAATCCCTAATTTCTGCCCCGGTTTTTTCACAAGCAATTTTAAGTGCTTTTTCGGCATTGTCTATAATAATTTCCTCGCCGAATGCATTAATATAATGCTTAGTTCTACCGGATATTTTTATTTTATGCGGGAACAAGGATGTAAATGTAATTGTGTCTCCTATGATGTATCGCCATAACCCGGAATTGGTAGTGATGACAATGGCATAGTTTTTATTAAGTTCTACATTTTCCACTGTCAATGGCACAGCATCTTTATTGCCTAAATCTTCAAGGGGTATAAATTCATAAAAAATTCCATAATCCAACATTAACAGCATGTCATCCCTGCTTGGATCATCTTGTATTCCAAAAAAACCTTCAGAAGCATTGTAGGTTTCCATGTATTTCATATTTTCCGAGGGAATAAGCTTTTTATATTGTTCACGGTATGGGACAAAGCTAACGCCCCCATGGGTAAAAAGTTCTAGGTTGGGCCAAATTTCCAAAAGGTTATTTTTACCTGTCTTTTCAAGCAAATATTTAAATAATACCAATGTCCAGGAGGGAACACCGGCAATATTGGTTACATTTTCCTTGAGGGTAGCTTCACTCATCTTTTCCAGTTTTTCTTCCCATTTATCCATCAAGGCAATTTCCTGCTTTGGAGTTTTTATGAATTCTGCCCAAAAAGGTAAATTTTGAATTAAAATAGCAGATAGATCTCCATAATAAGATTGGTTGTTGAAATTATCAATTTTATGGCTACCACCTAAAGTTAATCCTTTTCCCTTAAAAATTTTAGTGTCGGGATTATTATATGTGTACAAGGCAAGGATATCCTTTCCACCGCGGAAATGACAAGTTTCAAGAGATTCCTTGCTTACAGGTATAAACTTGCTTTTCTCGCTTGTAGTCCCGGAAGATTTGGCGAACCATTTAATATCTTCAGGCCATAAAACATTTTTTTCACCCTTTCGAAGTAAGTCAATTTGGGGTTTCACATCCTCATAATATTGCAGTGGAAGTCGTTCTTGGAATGTTTTGATTGATTTTATCGAATCAAAGTCATATTTTTTTCCCCAACTGGTATCCTTTGCTTTATTTATTAACCCGAATAGTTGATCCTTTTGCACATCATAAGGATATTTCCGGAAGAGGTCTATCTGGTGAAACCTCTTGATGTTTAACCAGCTTAAAATAGAATTAATGATTGGCATACAAAATTATCCTATTTAATAAATGTGTAAATAGAAAACAACAAATATAAAAGAAAAAATGTTTCTTTTTAACAGTCAATAATAATTTTAACCGGGATTATGAATTTTAGTTAAAGGACAAGCATGGCATCACCATAACTTCCAAACCTGTATTTTTCTTTTATGGCAGTATTATAAGCTTCAAACACTAGATCATATCCTACAAAAGCAGAAACCATCATCATCAATGTGGATAATGGAAGGTGAAAATTGGTAACCATGCAACTTGGAATACTGAATTCGTATGGTGGAAAAATAAATTTATTAGACCAACCTTCGTAAGTTTTTAAATGCCCGGAAGTTGATACGGAACTTTCTAAGGTTCTTAGGACGGAAGTCCCCACGGCACAAACTTGCTTTTTATTATCGATGGCTTCATTTACAATTTCAACAGTGTCTTCGGGTATGACCATCCTTTCAGAATCCATTTTATGTTTAGTTAAATCTTCCACATCCACGGTCCTGAAATTGCCCAGCCCCACATGCAAGGTAATTTCTGCAAAATTAACACCTTTAATTTCCAATCTTTTTAGTAATTCCCTGCTGAAATGTAATCCAGCAGTAGGGGCGGCAACTGCTCCTTCGTGTTTGGCAAATATTGTTTGGTACCTTTCGGAATCACCCTCTTCTACTTTTCTTTTGATGTATTTTGGTAAAGGAGTTTCACCCAAGCTATAAAGAATTTCTTTAAACTCTTCATATTCCCCGTCAAATAGAAACCTTAAAGTCCTTCCCCTGGAAGTGGTATTATCTATTACTTCGGCAACTAAATTATCATTTTCTCCAAAATAGAGTTTGTTTCCAATTCTTATTTTCCTGGCCGGATCTACCAAAACATCCCATAGGCGCATTTCTCGATTTAATTCCCTTAAAAGGAATACTTCAATTTCAGCTCCTGTCTTTTCCTTGTTACCATATAGCCTAGCCGGAAAAACTTTGGTATTGTTAAAGACTATCGTATCCTTATTATCAAAGTGTTCGATAATATCTTTAAATATCCGGTGCTCAATTTTTCCTGAATCACGATGAACTACTAGCAATCTAGATTCATCCCTGTTCTGCATAGGGTATTGAGCGATTAAATCTGATGGTAGAGTGAACTTAAAATCAGATAATTTCATGTTTATGACTTCTTTTGATTAAAAATTTACAAATATCCTAATTTTTTCTTAAAATCTTCTATATTTAATGCATCTTCCACTCGATATTTTCCAATTGCCGTTCTCACCAGCCTTGTAAGCACGGCACCTGAATTTAATTTTTGTCCAATATCTCTTGCTAAAGCACGTATATAGGTTCCTTTGCTACAATTTATCTTGATTGAGAAAAAAGGTGGTGCAAACTCTATAAGCTCAATTTGTTCAATTATAATATTTTTCGAAGCAAGTTGCACGGTTTCTCCTTTTCTTGCTATATGATATGCTCTTTTTCCTTCATGTTTAACAGCTGAAAATAAAGGAGGTGTTTGTTCAATTTCTCCTTTGAAGGATTCTAAGGCCTGCAACAGCATACTTTTATCAATATGTTGATAGGAATAAGTATTATCAGTTCCTGTTTCAAGATCAAAAGAGGGGGTTGTCCTTCCCAATTCTATCGTGGCAAGATATTCCTTGTTTTTTTCCTGGAACTGGTTGATTTTTTTCGTTGCTTTCCCGGTGCAAACGATCACGAGACCTGTTGCCAAAGGGTCTAAAGTACCAGCATGCCCTACTTTCAAAGATTTCAAGTTACATTGTTTTTGGATGAGACCTCGTATTTTTTTAATTACATCAAAAGAAGTCCAATGTAACTCCTTGTTAACAAGAATCACTTGCCCCTCTTTAAAATCTGTTTCCTCTCCCTGGTAAATGTCAAGCATGATTCAATGTTATCCTAGTATAATTGCTAGTGAACCGATGATGGCAGTATACACGGCAAAATAAATTAATTTTCCTTTTTTTACTATTTTAATCATCCATTTACATGCAAATATACCTGAAATAAATGCGGCGATAAAACCTGCCAAAAGAGGAATGAAATCCATGGAACTTTTGTTTTGGGTAAGATCCCAAGACATGACATCAAGCACGTTGGCCCCAATGATAGGGATTAAGACCATCAAAAATGAAAAACGAGTTGTCGCTTCTCTTTTATCACCAAGCAGCAGGCCGGTCGAAATGGTTGCTCCCGATCTTGATATTCCCGGCATAACCGCGAACGCTTGAGCGATTCCTATTATAATGGAGTCCAGGTAAGTTATTTTTTTATGCCTGGGTTTGGCGTAATGACTGAAAGTCAGTAACAATGAAGTTACAAGCAGCATGACACCTACTATTAATAGATCCCCGGAAAAAAAGCTTTCCACGTAGTCCTTCATGAAAAATCCTACAAAAGCTACCGGGATGAATGAAAGCAGAAGTTTTGATATGTAAATGGTTTCTTCATTCCAACGAAACTGGAAGAGACCTTTAAAAAGATTAGATATATCCTTGTGAAATACGACAATTGTACTTAACACAGTTGCCCCGTGCACAACCACGGAGAAAGTGAGACTATGTTCAAGTTTCATATTCAAAAGAACTTTCCCTATTTCTAAGTGCCCGCTACTGCTAACGGGTAGAAACTCGGTCAATCCTTGTACTAAACCTAAAATTAGGGCTTTAAGCCATTCCATCAAATGCAATTTTAGTTGGATGATCGTTCATCTTAATTTTATTTATCCGGGTGTAATTAAAAAAATTAATCTTTAGGTTTTTTCATGATTGCGTAAATTTCGAAAAGAAACCCGAAAAGTACGATCAAGGGAGCTAAGGTAATCCTGCGAAAACTAAAAATTTCTTCATTGAATTGATCGGGGCTTTCAGCCTTTCCCCCGGCCATTAACACGAAACCTATTATGATGATTACAAAACCAATGGACATTAGAATAAAATTTTCTTTTCCCAGTGGAAAATCAGCCGTGTTTTTATTTTCTTCAACTTGTTTCTTTACCATGTTATTAGTTTTTAATAATATAATTCATCTACGTTTTTATGTAAATACTTGTTTACTGAAAAGAACGTGGAAATCCAAGTGATAATTATGCCAATTAAAAGTACAATTGCAAATAGGATCGAGATTAATTCAATTTCTTTAAAACTAATAGTTTCAATAAGTTCATTTT
>CAZOSQ010000225.1:0-5983 GCA_964582245.1 uncultured Bacteroidales bacterium
TTATATGATGAAACATCCATGTATTTCATACACAACCGAGCTTGCGAGCTCACCGTAGGTAAACACGAATGAACCGAACCGCATGGGCGGTGAGCTCACCGAAGGTAATATAATTTCGTAACATGGATGTTCCATCCGACCATTAAAAATAAATTTTGTACGGATGAAACATACATGTTTAACAAAACGCAAACACAGGGGTATAATAATTCCTAAACATGTATGTTCCATCATACCAATTTAATACAAATTATTATATGATGAAATATCGAACTCTTTGCATTTAGCGCCGATCAAAGATAGCCCGTCCCGGTTTATCGGGAAACACCAATAAGGCGGAGCGGAATCTTACCGTTTTGTAGTGAACCTTAATCGCCTATGCTATTGGAATCCTTTCAAATGCATTTGGGTTTAAAGAGCCCTACCCCATCCAAGTTGTACAAATAGGTGTCGGAAACAACCATGCCCTCTTGTACTTTTTGCAAATACTACGTATTATTGGCTCTTAAAAAAGTTTCAAGTTATAATATGACACATATTAACTCATTAATAAAAATATTAATTATAATTTTCCAAGTAAATTTAAATGCTTTTTCTACTATAATATAATCCTGTTAAATTATATCAAATAACCGCGGGACAAGCCACTGGGGATTAAAACTCATATATGCGACACAAGCGTAGGGGAATTAAACCCTCCCTGGGGGATTAAAAAACTTAACAATTAAAAAGTAAGACATGATGAATCATAAAAAGGAAATAAGAGCAAGCGGCAAGTTGAAGGCATTTGGCATGGTAAGCTTTATAACCGCGGCTATAAGTTTTAGCAGTGCTTTTGCACAAGATTACAACATTACATTTGCCATACTTGGCAACAACGACAAACCTACAGAGGTGAACGTAGAAAACACCACGCAAGGTACAGACACAACCCTCGCGAGTACTGACATCCTGAACCTTGTGAAGGATATATCAACAGGTACAGGCAATATCATCGCACCACCAGGTGATTTGTTGCAGGTATATCCCAACCCGGTAAAGGAAAATGCCACTATAGTATTTAAAAACCCTGTTGGTGGTGAGGTAAGTGCCGTTTTATTTAATACGGCGGGAGCCCAAGTGTCCAATATAAATACAGTGTTGCCACAAGGCGAGGCAAGCTATCTTATTTCAGGCTTGAACACGGGCAGCTATGTGTTACAGGTACAGACGGCCAACTACCAAACTTCCGTAGTTATTCTCTCGCTGATAGAAAGCAAGGGCACACCGGGCATTGAGCTTATCGGAACAAAAGCTTTGCCCCAACTGCCGGCAAAGACACTTGGCGCATTAAAATCGGCAAAGTCAGGAGGAAAAACCGTGCAAATGCAATACAATCCAGGCGATGTGTTGAATTTCACGGCAACCATAGATACCAATATAGCTAAGCTAAACAACTACACGGCAACCCAGGATGATGAAATAGAATTCTCGTTTACTTACACAGTAACATTTAAAGATTTCGACAACACGGTAATAAGTACTTTTGATGGTGAATACGGCGATACGGTTACATATCCTGCTCTACCGGAAGGCCGAATTGGGTATGAAGTCAATGGATGGAATTTCCTGGGAGCTACCGTTCCGGCTAACGACAGTTTGGTCATCACGGCACAATACAATCCTGTATCTTATAATATTACCTACCAAAATGTTGGCACAAAAAACGCTGTATCTAACCCGGCAACCTATACCATCGAAACCACTGATGTCATCTTGGAAGCCCCCACCGACAGCACAGGCTTTACCTTTGGCGGATGGTTCACCGATCCTGCATTTAAAGACACGGCAAGTTCCCCAGCCATAGCACAAGGCAGCACGGGCGATATTACTTTTTATGCTAAGTGGGGGTTTATAGATAGCCGGGACAGTATTTTTTATCGAACAGTAGCTATTGGCTACCAAGTTTGGATGGCTGAAAACCTGAGGTACCTTCCAAGTGTTGTTGGTGCCGCCACAGGTTCGGATACAGACCCTTATTTTTATGTCTTTGATTATAATGGAACCAATGTACCTGTTGCCAAATCTAAAGTAAATTACGACATGTATGGTGTATTATACAACTGGCCAGCTGCAAAGAATGCATGCCCATCAGGCTGGCATTTGCCAAGCGATTATGAGTGGACTCAAATGGAGAATTACCTGGCTAATAATGGTTACAACTATGATGGGACAACAGGAGGTGGAAGAGATAAAATTGCTAAGGCAATGGCAGCCTCAAGTGGATGGAAAAGTGTATCAAACACCGGAGTAGTAGGCAATACAGATTATCCTGAATATCGTAATAAATCTGGCTTTACCGCTCTTCCTGGTGGCAGCCGAACTTACGTTGGCACATTCCTCTACCTAAAAGGCAGTGGGATTTGGTGGAGTGCTAATACTACGGAATTCGATGATAATGGTGCTTATTACCGTCTATTGTACTACGATTACAGCTCTGTACGAAGGAACAGCGATTTTAAGAAGAGTGGTTTTTCTGTCCGTTGTGTGAAGAATTAATTTACTTGATTCACCCTGTGAAATGCGTAGCAAGCCAAAGGCATATTTCAAAGGGTGAATTTGGCTATTTAATTTATTTATTTTATGCCGTAGGCGGTCGATTTTTTTAAAATGGCACAATACAACGAACTTCCTGTTTATCCATTCGGTGTTCATGGGAGACAACCCTGCAACAGATTGAAACAGTAACAAAAACAGGTAAATAAAAATGAACATTAACCGGTAAAAAAGGAAAACATAAATGAAACACAAACGATTCACCCTGTTAAATCCGACAAAGTCGGTGCAAAGCAATTTAACAGGGTTAAAATTAAGTGCCGTACTCTTGTTAGGACTTGGACTGACCACACTACAAGCACAAACAAGCACAAACGCCACAGGTGGCAATGCCTCGGGCAGCGGGGGCACCGTGAGCTACTCTGTTGGACAAGTTGCGTACCAAACTCACACTGGCACAAGCGGTTCGGTATCAGAAGGAGTGCAGCAACCTTACGAAATTTCGGCAGTAACAGGATTGGAAGAAGCCAAAGGCATCAACCTTTCGGTTTCGGCATATCCAAACCCAACTACCGACTATCTTACATTGGAAATAGAAGGTGAAGTAAAGACGCAATATATTGCATCTCTTTACGACATGAACGGAAAACTTTTACGAAGCGAAAAGATTACAGGTAAGCAAACAAGTATTGTTATGAGCAACCTTGTGCCCGCAACGTATTTTGTGAAAGTAACCGTAAAGACGCAAGGTATTGCTTATCAAGAAGTAAAAACATTTAAAGTAATCAAAAATTAGTTGATGACAAATTTAATAACAACAATGAAAACAAAAATGTACAAATTCAGAGCAATATTAATCATCACATTGATTAATCTGCTCATCAGTTCATCAATTTTCGCTCAATCACCCGAAAAAATGAGCTACCAGGCAGTAATCAGAGATGCTGATAATAATTTAATAACTAATTCCCAGGTTGGTATGCAAATAAGCATTTTGCAAGACTCGGTAAGTGGAACAGCAGTTTATGTAGAAACACAAGAACCAAGTACTAATGCAAACGGACTGGTAAGTATAGAAATTGGAACTGGAACAACAAACGATGATTTTTCTGCTATAAACTGGGCAAACGGATCCTATTTCATAAAAACGGAAACGGATCCGGCAGGCGGAACAAGCTATACCATCACCAACACAAGCCAACTATTAAGTGTACCGTATGCTTTACATGCAAAAACTGCAGAAACAATATCAGGAACAATTACCGAAACACAAAATTTGGAAGATGTTTTAAACAACAATAATTCTGCTGGGTACAAAAACATCACTAACCTTAAGGATCCAATTAATACCCGGGATGCAGTAACGAAATCGTATGTGACATTAAATGTTTCAGCATCAGGAGACACATTGTTCTTAGGAAATGATCAGTACGTAGTCATTCCCGGTATCAGCATTGCTAATTTAGATGGACATTTTGTTGATAGCCGCGACAGGACGATTTATAAATATGTTACCATAGGCGACCAGGTATGGATGGCAGAAAATTTAAAGTACTTGCCAGAAGTAGTGAAACCAGATTCCGGTTCTACAGTTAACCCTCTCTATTATGTCTATAGTTATGACAGTACAGATGTACCCAGTGCCAAAGCCACCGTGAGATATAATACATTTGGTGTTTTATACAATTGGACCGCTGCCATGAACGGGAATGAAAGCAGTTCAGCCAACCCAAGTGGTATACAAGGTGCTTGCCCGCCAGGTTGGCATTTGCCAAGCAAGGCCGAATGGACAGAGCTTGCTGGATATTTGGGAGGAGCAATTGCTGCCGGGGGCAAATTAAAAGATACTACGCAATGGAAAAGTCCTAATTCAACTGCTACAAATGAAACAGGTTTTACGGCTCTTCCGGGAGGATACCGTGGCACTAACGGGGTTTTTGGCACCCTTAAAGTAGGCGGTTACTGGTGGACTTCAACAAAAAATAGTTCCAACCAAATCTTTATTTCAAAATTGTCCTACATCGATCCGGCTCTAATCTCTGGGGAATTGAATAGGGGCATGGGATTATCTGTCCGTTGCGTGAAAGATTAAGTGCGCACTGATGATGATTAGGGATACATAGGTTTACCATGCGAAGCCTTTGGTTATGCAAGTTTTTTCTCATTTTTTTTCATAATTCTGTCTCTATCCAACAAAAAGTACCAGGGCCAGGAGGTGCAGGAAGAAATAAAATCAAAAAAACCTTACCGCCCTAACCAAAAACTTATTGTTTTTTGCTTGATACGGGAAAGAAAATATCCCATAAGCAGAAGATACAGAAAGGGCATGCTCCGAGGGATCATCGGAATATTCTGTTGATGTCCAGTAATATACATATGGATATCCATTGGCAAAATCTCCCAGGCCGTGATCAATTAGGTTAGAGCTAATCCAAGAAAAAGTGCCTTTTGAAGGTAAAAACCAATCATCGTACCCGGCATGCACGAGATTTTTGCACAATTGTGCCGCCTTGCCTGTTTCCCCCAAGGTGTTAAGCATCCCTACAATGGTATCGGTGTTGAAAAAGCCGTCACCTTCATCTTCGCCTTTCCCCCCGACCTCTGTTCCATAACCTCCCCATTCAACGTCAGCCCATTCGGTAGAAGAAGGCGCTGCTTCAAGGTATCTCCAGCCATCCGAGTACTTGTACTTTATATAGAAAATATAACCTCCGGCAGGGCCTATATCCCTTAATTTATAAGGTTTCCATAAGGCATATAAAACCGTGTCCCGGTCACCCATGATAAAGGTGTCTTCCAAGGCAAAAGAGGTACCGCTTCCATCCTCGGCGGTATTCCAACCGGACATGTTATAGGAAACCCCACCCACTTTAATTTTTACAAGATTCCCGGTATTGGCAGGTAAATAAACAGTGTCACCCGGGATATATAGTTTATTGTCAACAGGAACTTCCCCCCCCGTATTTCCACTGGCCAAATAGGTCAGGCCGTGAAGTGGTTGCCACTGGGCATAGAGGTTGATATCCTGCCTGTTGATTATTAATGAATCACCTGGCTGGTAGGTTATCCCGCTGCCATCAGCTTTCGTGTTCCAGTTTTTAAAAATATGCTTGTTTTTTTCGAGGTTCCCGGTATTTCCTTTTATAAAAACTTTTTTTCCTATCATGTACGCGGTGGTATCTATAGGCACATCTCCACCGTCATTTCCATTTCCATTGTAAATAATGTTATTTTCAAAAACAGCCGCTTTATAAAAAATTACGCTATCAACCTGTTTATCCGTGTACATGGTTACCTGGCCGTTTTCTTGGTAAATATACATGGTATCTTGGGCTATACATGTATATCCGGCAAAGAAAGAAAAGAATATGATAACCAGGTATATTTTTTTCAAAAAGGAAAAGGTGTTTTTTCTGAAAATGTTTTTGGAAATATCTTTGTACATGAT
>CAZOSQ010000226.1:0-5978 GCA_964582245.1 uncultured Bacteroidales bacterium
TTTTACAACATGTTTACTGCTTGTTCTAATCGTGGGATACAATTTATCGACCCCTCCCTATAAAGGTCCCGTTTCCGACCATTATGACGGATCAAAATTTAAGAATTATGACCCTGTGCACGCGAAAGGATTTAAAGATGTTATCCGTTGGATGCTGGAAAGGGAGCAAGGAAAATGGCAAGAAGATAGCAATTCTTTCAAAAAGTTGCCCATTGTGAAACCCGGAAATACACTTATTACTTATATAAATCATTCCACTTTTTTAATTCAAACAGGTAAGTTGAATATACTGACAGACCCGGTATTTAGCCAGAGAGCCAGTCCCCTGGAGTGGGCCGGGCCAAAAAGAATGCAGTCTCCCGGGATACAAATAGGGGATCTTCCTCCCGTGGATATCATCCTGGTCAGTCATAATCATTACGACCATCTTGATTTAAAAAGTTTGAAGATATTGGCTGTTCATGATCCTTTAATATTGGTTCCCCTAGGGATAAAAAAATTTCTCCTGGGAAAAGGATTCAAAAAAGTACAAGAGTTAGATTGGTGGGAAAAAATCAATATCCAGCAAAACATGGAAATACATTTAACACCAGCCAATCATTTTTCCGGTAGAGGTATGTTTGACAGGAATACATCTTTGTGGGCTGGATTTTATATCATTCACGATGGGCAGACGATTTATTTCTCCGGTGATACTGGATATGGAACTTTTTTTAAAGAAATTGCAGCCCGGCTCGGGCCGGTTAATGTATCTATATTACCGATTGGAGCATACAAACCCAGGTGGTTCATGGCGCCTATTCACATGAGCCCGGCTGAAGCCGTGAAAGCCCATTTGGATCTAAGTTCCGGGATTAGCATTGCCATGCATTTTGGTACTTTTCCCCTTGCAGATGATGGAATGAATGAGCCGGTGAAAATTCTCGAGAAATCATTGAAAGAAGCAGGAGTAGATTCCAGTCAATTTCTTGTTTTAAAACAAGGTGAAGGAAAAATATTTTGCAACTCGAATGAAATTCACGAATGATTAACCACCACTTTTTTTTACCTTGAATCCTTCTTTGGTAAGTAAATCGTAAACTTTGTCTCGAAAATCTCCCTGGATAATGATTTCTCCATCTTTAGTCGATCCACCAACACCGCATTTTGATTTTAACAGTTTTCCCAGTTCTTTTAAATCATCTTCGCTACCCTTGAACCCGGTGACCAAGGTTACCTGTTTCCCACCCCGGTTTTTCTTGTCCCGGCTTACCCTTAAATCTTGCTCGGCCGGGGACAAAGTTTCCATTTCCTCCTCTTGACCTTCATAATCGTAGTTGAATTTAGGATCGGTAGAATAAACAACGCCCTTTTTTTTATTTTTACCCATGGTTATTATTTTTAAAAAAAATCCTTGATCAACCAAGATAATAAAGATTATCTCTTTTTGTAAATTTCCTTGGTATATTCTTTTATTAATACTTTAATTTCCTCGTTACTCATAATAACTTTATTATCTATTTCCATGAAATATTTTGTTTCCAGCCAATTGTTAAACCTTAATAGTTCCTTGTAATAATTATTGATTTCATCCTTGAATCCCGGTATTATCTTTTGGTGAAATGAAATGATTTTTCCATCTCTCACGGTAAAAGTATTTTTTAGATCATATTGTTCCAAGCCTGTCATTTTCATGAAATCATCTTCAACATGTTCTATTACTGTGACGGAACTATCTGTTTCATGTAACACTTCATCCAGGTAAATCCTATGATTGAAAGTTTTATTGAAATCTAGGTTACCCAGGAGCGTTTCTTTATCAATGCTGGAATAATTATAAATATAACCATTGAAATTATCAGAAAGAAGCTTTTCTAGTTCTAATTTGTCATAAGTATTAATAGATTTGTAATAATTTTTTACCAAATCAATTTTTTCGGAAGATTGACAACCAATTAGGATTAGGTATATTAATAATAAGTATTTAGTCATTTTCATACATGTTTTATAAATAAAAATGTATCACACAATAAAAAGTTTATAAAAAATGAATAAAATATTTATTTATTTTTATACGGTTTATCCTTGGGTAACCATTTTAGGTAAGTTTATTGAATATTTACCAGCAACTTTTTTTAGGAGTGGTCGCGGTGGCAAATCAAATTTTAAAGCATGTATTTAATTGTATATTTCATCATATAATAATTTGTATTAAATTGGTATGATGGAACATACATGTTTAGGAATTATTATACCCCTGTGTTTGCGTTTTGTTAAACATGTATGTTTCATTTCAAATATTTCATTTTAATATTAATGAATCAGATAATGAAATCTTTTTAATTTTGTTTGTTATAAAAATTAGAAATCATGAGAAAACTTAAACAATTTTTTATTATAATGATGATTACATTTTTTACTAGTTCCAATTTCCCCGGGGAGGCTCAAAGTCCTGTTAAAAAAGATGATTTTAACTATTATTTAGAGCAATTTGCCGACATTAAAATCCTCAGGTACCAGGTACCCGGGTTTGAAGATTTATCTTTGAAACAAAAACAATTAATCTATTATTTAAGCCAGGCAGCTTTATGCGGTAGGGACATTCTTTACGATCAATTTTATAAGCATAACCTAGTCATAAGAAGGACATTAGAGGCGATTGTAAATCATTACCAAGGGGATAGAAATACGGGAGATTTTCAAAAATTCATGGTCTACACCAAACGTGTTTGGTTTTCAAATGGCATTCATCATCATTACTCGACTGATAAATTCTTACCAGGTTTTTCCATCGAATATTTTAAACAATTGTTAAATGAAATTTCAATTGAAAAATTACCCTTAGAAAAAGGGGAAACCAAGGACGAATTTCTGGAAAAATTAATCCCGGTTATGTTTGATCCCTCCATAGATGCAAAAAGGGTGAACCAAGATACTGAAAAAGGTTTGGTGAAAGGTTCTGCATCTAATTTTTATGAAAATGTAACGGCAGAGGAAGTAGAGCAATATTATAAAAAAATTAAAGATCCTACCAATCACAGGCAGGTGGAACATGGGTTAAATACTAAATTGACAAAGGAAAACGGCAAAATAGTTGAAAAAACTTGGAAAGTTGGAAGCATGTATTCACCGGCCATTGAAAAAATCATATTTTACCTTGAAAAAGCTCGTGATGTGGCAGAAAATGATGTTCAGAAAGACATAATCAGCAAGCTGACACAATATTATAAAACCGGGAACCTGGAAAATTGGGATACTTACAACATAGCGTGGGTAAAAGATACTTCTTCAAAAATTGATTTTATAAATGGGTTCGTTGAAGTCTACGGGGATCCCTTGGGAATGAAAGGAACCTGGGAATCCGTGGTGAATTTTAAGGACGAGGAAGCCACTAAAAGGGCAAACCTGGTTAGCAACAATGCCCAATGGTTTGAAGATCATTCACCCATTGAGAAAAGATTTAAAAAGGAGGAAGTAAAAGGAATATCAGCGAAAGTTATTACTGTTGCCCAGCTAGGTGGTGATTGTTACCCAAGCACCCCTATAGGGATCAACTTGCCGAATTCCGATTGGGTGAGAAAAGAACATGGTTCAAAATCCGTTACCATCAGTAACATTATCCATGCTTATCATATGGCTTCCTTAAGTGACGGTTTCCTCGAAGAGTTTGCTTATGACGAGGAAGAAATTCAACTGGCTAAGAAATACGGGGTCTTGGGAACAGACTTGCACGTGGATTTGCATGAATGTTTGGGGCATGGTTCGGGTCAATTGCTACCCGGTGTAAGTTCTGAAGACCTGGAGAATTATCATTCTACCATCGAAGAAACTAGGGCTGATCTTTTTGCCCTTTATTACGTGATGGATGAAAAGCTTATTGATTTGAAAATAATTCCCAATCTCGATGTAGCCAAGGCAGAATATAATTCTTATATTAGGAATGGGTTGATGACCCAACTTACAAGAATAGAGCTGGGTAAGGATCTTGAAGAAGCCCATATGAGAAATAGGCAGATCATCGCCAAATGGTGCTATGAAAAAGGACAAGCTGGCAATGTGATCGAAAAGAAAGTGAAAGATGGAAAAACTTATTTCGTTATCAATGATTACGAAAAATTAAGAAATTTATTCGCTGAATTGCTTTCCGAGGTTCAAAGAATTAAATCCGAGGGCGATTACCAGTCTGCAAAAAAATTGGTAGAAGACTATGGGGTGAAAGTAGACCGAGAACTTCACGAAGAGGTGAAAAAAAGGTATGAAAAATTAAATTTGGCTCCTTATTCCGGGTTTATTAATCCTGTGTTTGAGCCTGTTTACGATGGAAATGAATGGATTGATGTTAAAATCAAGTACCCGGAAAGCTACACGGACCAGATGATTTCTTATTCAAAGGAGTATTCTTTTTTACCTAGTTACAATTAAAAACTAGGAGGAGAAATTGACCATTATTTTTTTGGCAAGATTATGATGTAGTTTTGGAAAATCTTTTGCCCTGCAAACTATAGGGAGAATTTAAAAATAGTCACTTTGAGCTATATCATTAAAAATAAAAAACCGGGTGATTTACACCCGGTGTTCCCCCCAGGAGGATTATTTGATTTGCTAGAATATGTTTTTAATTACGTCTACCCAAGAAAATCATGATATAATAAAGTAAAGTCGCTAATGAAGCCAACGCAGCAACCACGTATGTATATGCCGCCCATTTAAGTGCATCTTTGGCATAAGGATGCGTGGCATTTGTCGTAATTCCTCCTCTTTGAAGCCACACCAACGCCCTTTGACTGGCGTTGATTTCCACTGGAAGAGTGATAAGACTAAACAATGTACTAAGCCCGAAAAGTATAATTCCAATTAAAAGGATTTGCGGGATATGGATTAAAATGATTCCAGCGAGTAAAACCCATTGGACATACCTAGATGTAATACTTACCACGGGCACAAGGGCAGAACGCATTTTTAAAAAGTTATATGCCCTGGCGTGCTGGATGGCATGACCACATTCGTGAGCCGCAATAGCCGCCGCGGCGACACTGTTCCCCCCATATACTTCAGGGCTTAAGTTAACAGTTTTTTTCCCGGGATGATAATGATCTGTTAAGGTACCACTGACCGAAACGACCCTGACATCATATATACTGTTGTCCCGAAGCATTTTTTCCGCTACTTCTCTTCCTGTTAGGCCATATTCAGAAGGTATTTTCGAATATTTCCTAAATTTGGATTTTAACTTTTGGCCTATTAACCAAGAAATAAGCATGAAAAATCCAAAAATCAACCACATACCTGTCATAATGATATTGTATAATTAATTATTAATTTTTATTTTCCCAGTAACAAATAACCTGCCATTCTTGTTTAAAATGTCAACTTGTCATTGTTAAAAATTCTTAATATAACAAAGATACCCTTATTGTAATACGGTAAAATCTATTTTAGCGACTTTTCTAATGGGTAATGAAAATAAAAATCTTAATGATTATAGTATTCTATACCTAAACTCATTTTTGTATGTTGTACTTGCCACCAACAGTCTATCGATAAGGCTTCGCCAAAATATCACCGATTAAAATTATAGAATTATAGCAAAATTCATTGAGATAACCTTTTAAAGTACCACTCTTTAATGTCGGATGCGTTTTACATGATTTACATTCATACTGCCATTTATCGTTCTTCCAATAATGCTCTTTGCCTCCACAGTGGCGGCATATAACACCTTCCTTGTCTCGAATTGATTTAAGTTCCCGTTTGCAACTATCCTTGCTTGGATAATAATCTATTACACTCTGACAGGGTAAATTTTAAATAAAATTAAAACGCTAAATTATTATTGGGTTTGAAGAATAAATAAAAAAGTGGTGGGTAGGTTTTCGACCCCGGGAAATTCCGTTTCGCCACCGGCTTGTATCCCTTGGCGGGGCCGAAAGAAAATCTATGATGCGAAGCGTTAAAAAACCAAGGCTGTTTGAGGACGTTAGGCCCGAACCACGAGCATA
>CAZOSQ010000227.1:0-5971 GCA_964582245.1 uncultured Bacteroidales bacterium
AGTGTTTACTAATGTTTATCTTAATTGTACCGTAATTCAAACAGGAACGTTCTTAACCTAACGGCTATGCTCGTGGTTCGGGCCTAACGTCCTCAAACTACCTTGGTTTTTTAACGACACTTCATAGATTGTCTTTCGGCCTCCGCCAAAGGCTACAAGCCGACGATTTTATTTAATATATATGTCATGGTATTTTTGACTCACAAACTTTATTTTCAGGATCATCTTAATATCCTTGAGCAAATTTAAGGCCTACCTTTCCCAATTTGAATAACTATCCGGGTCAACCTTATATCAACGGGCTCATTTTCGAGACAAGCGGTTTGTAAAGGTTCAGCAACAACTTTCACCCTATCCTAGTGGGTAAATTTTTGTAAGCAATACGAAATTTACGTAAATACCGTGGCAAAATTCACTACCAGGATAACAAGTAAAATCCTTAGATATTTTAAGAAATTACTGTCCATAAAAACATCTTCATATTATATAAATTTGAATTATAAGTTTAAAACCCAGCAATTATGGATAAAAAAATATTTATCGTGGATGATGATCTAAGTTTTAGGGAAACATTTAAGATTTACCTCGAATTCATAGAAGGAGTTAAAGTAGTTGGACAAGCAGTTAATGGAAAAGATTTTCTTGAAAAATATGACTCCAAACTCGTGGACATTGTATTCATGGATATAGAAATGCCGCTAATGGATGGCATAGAAGCCACTAAAAAAGCAAAAAAAATGAATAAGAATATAAAAATAATTGCACTCAGTTTCCATAATGAACCACTTTATATTGCCAATATTAAGAATAATGGTGCCATGAATTATATAGTAAAATCAGAAATAAATAAAAACATACTGAAGGAAATAATATTCAAAAATTTTGACTAAAAATAATTAGGAGGATGTATCATGAAATGGAAAAATTTAAAACTGGGAACAAAATTTTTAATCTCTTTTGGGTTTATCATCGTGTTGTTAATATCGGTATCAGCATTATCGGTATCATCATTAAACTTTTTATCGGGTAATATGGAAAAAATTGAAGAAATAAATAATTATCGTTCTGAAATTACTGAACGGCACGTGGAGCATTTGGTATGGTCCAGCAAATTAGGTGAATTTATCATGGATGAAGAACAAACAGAGTTGAATGTTGAACTAGATCCGCGAAAATGCGCATTTGGCAAATGGTATTATGGTGAAGGTCGTGCAACCGCTGAAAAACTAGACCCGGGATTAAAACCATACCTTGATGAAATTGAAGAACCTCATATTCACTTGCATGAATCTGCTAACAAGATTCAAGAATTAATGAAAGATACGACAGAAGGTAAAGAATTAGCTTTAGACTTTTATTTAAATGAATCTAGTACACTCTTGAACAATGTAGGGAAATTGCTAGGAAAAATAAATAAACATTACAAGGAAAATATTGAAAACCAGGAAGCTGAAATGAGTTCATTCAATAATAACACGAAAACAAGGGTAATAATCATTAGCCTGTTTGTTGTATTAATAGCATCCTTATTTGCTTTTATCATTGCCAGGGGTATTATTCTTCCTATATCAAAAACTGTTTCCTATACAAAGAAAATTTCGGAAGGAGATTTAACCGTGGAAGTAGAAATTGACCAGGAAGATGAAATAGGGACACTTGCATCGTCTTTAAAAACTATGATAATTAAACTCAGGGAAATTGTAGGAAGTATAAAATCAGGATCAGAAAATATAACTTCAGCAAGTTTTCAAATGAGTTCAAGTTCACAGGAAATTTCTAATGGAGCCACCCAACAGGCAGCTTCTACCGAGGAGGTATCCTCCTCCATGGAAGAAATGGTTTCTAACATACAGCAAAATACAGATAATGCCCAGCAGACAGAAAAAATCGCATTAAAAACGAATGAAAGCGTGGAAAAAGTCCAGGAGGCATCTGAAAAAAGTCTTATATCTGTAAAAGAAATTGCTGAAAAAATAGTAATTATTAATGATATTGCTTTTCAAACCAACATTCTAGCTTTAAATGCTGCTGTTGAAGCTGCAAGGGCCGGTGAATATGGTAGAGGATTTGCCGTCGTAGCAGCAGAAGTACGTAAATTAGCCGAAAAAAGTAAAATAGCTGCCGATGAGATCCAAGTTTTATCAAAATCGAGCGTGCAGGTGACTTCGCAAGCTAGTGAATTACTAGGTGAACTATTGCCGGAAATAGAAAAAACTTCTAAATTAGTACAAGAAATTGCCGCTGCAAGTATTGAACAAAATTCTGGTGCTGAACAGGTAAACAATAGCATTCAACTATTGAACCAAATCACGCAACAAAATGCTGCTGCTTCAGAGGAAATGGCTACAACTTCGGAAGAATTGGCTAGCCAAGCCGAACAATTAAATGAAACAGTAGGATATTTTAAAATCAATGAAGAAAATTTAACTTTAAAAAAGAAAGATCAATTTTCTTTAAAAAATTATAAAATAGAAAAAAATAATAACTTTTCCAGGCAAAAACCAGTAAAAGGAAATATGGAAGTACATCATCCTAAAGAAAATGGAATTAAATTAGAAATGAATAACGTGAATGATGATGAATTTGAAAATTATTAATTACACGGGGAAAGATCCATGTTAAAAATGAATCTTTCCCGTTATTTTTTATAACAAAAATGAAACTTATGAACTCAATGAATAATAAAGATGAACCTATCGTTAAATCATCTTATCCCGATTTAAAAGATAGAATAGTTTTAATCGCTGAGGATGAAGAAACTTCTTACTTACTGCTGGATGAAATATTAAAAGAACATGGAATCGTAACGATTCATGCAAAGAATGGTAAAGAAGCTATGTCGCTGGTAATGCAGCACCCTGAAATAGAACTTATACTGATGGATGTATTAATGCCCCATGTTGATGGCTTAACTGCTTCCAAGGAAATAAAAAAGAATTTTCCGACAATAAAAATAATAATTCAAACTGCTTACCCTTGTCAAAAAGGAAGTATAAAAGAAATGCTTGCATTTTGCGATAGCTATATAGAGAAACCTATCAGCCAAGAAAAATTAATAAGAACCATATCTAAACATCTATCATAACCCAAACCAGGTGTGGCATAATGGTTATGAGGATTAAAAGTAGTTTTAATCAAAAAATGTGGCACATCTTTAAACGGGATCATTCTTAATCTTGACACTAAAAAGATAGTATTGTAACCATAAAAAAAAAGCCAAACAACAGGGTGTTGCTTGGCTTTTTTTATTCTTATAATGAATCATTATTTTTTTAAAAGAAATTCATTGATAGATTCTGCTGCTTCTCTTCCCGAATAAATTGCCCTAACCACCAATGATGCTCCACTTACTGCATCTCCAGCAGCAAATACCTTATCCACGTTAGTCCTGAATTTATCTACAGCAACATTTTTACGGTTATCAAAATTGATTCCTAATTCATTTAAAAGTCCTTCATGGACAGGATGAACAAAACCCATGGCCAGTAAAACCAAATCAGCTTCTATCAAACGTTTAGAATCGGGTTTTTCGACCATTTTAACTTTTCCATTAATATCTTTTTCCCATTCGATATCAACAAGTTCAACCCCTTTAACTTGTCCATTTTCACCAACAAATTTTTTGGTGGCAATACTCCACAACCTATTACATCCTTCTTCGTGTGATGAAGATGTTCTTAATTGCGTTGAATAGAATGGCCAAGGATCATTTTCAGAACGTCCCTGTGCTGGTTTTGGCATAATTTCTATTTGGGTTACACTTTCAGCTTTTTGCCGAATTGATGTTCCAACACAGTCTGAACCGGTATCTCCACCTCCAATGACCAATACCTTTTTATTTTTTGCCGAAATCATTGAATCATAATCTACACTATCCCCTCTAACCAAGTGATTTTGCTGTGTAAGAAAATCCATTGCGAAATGAATACCTTCCAGGTTACGGCCATCTACGGATAGATCCCGGGGTTTCATTGCACCAACGGCCAGGCAAATGGCATCATATTGTTCCAATAGCTCTTTGCCTGTGATATCTTTCCCAACATGCGTGTTTACCTGCATATTTATACCTTCTTTCTCCATCAATTCCACCCTACGGTCAACCAAGTATTTGTTTAACTTGAAATCAGGAATGCCATAACGAAGTAATCCACCAATGGAATTGTCTTTCTCAAATAATGTTACGGTGTGGCCGGCTTTATTCAATTGATCAGCACACGCCATACCCGCGGGTCCAGATCCAATGACGGCCACCTTTTTACCGGTTCTTACCTTGGGAGGATTTGGTTTAATAAAACCATCCTGCCATGCTCTTTCTATAATCGCAGATTCATTTTCCCTAATAGTCACTGGATGCCCATGTATATTTAAAACACAAGCATGTTCGCAAGGAGCTGGACAAATTTTCCCGGTAAATTCAGGGAAATTATTGGTGGAATGCAGTATTTCTATAGCTTTCTTCCATTCACCGCGATAAATAGCATCATTAAATTCAGGTATAATATTTACAACCGGGCACCCCCATTGACAAAAAGGTATGCCACAATCCATGCAACGAGAAGCCTGCAGCATTCTTTCTTCCGTGTTCAATGCTCTTTCAACTTCACTGTAATCATGTATTCTTTCTTCAACAGGACGATATCCCCCTGTTTTTCTCTGAACTGTTATAAAACCTACAGGATTTCCCATTTTAAATTTTGTTTTAATAATTAACCAATACCAATACCATGCTCTACATCCCTTTCTACCGTTTCAATTTTTTTCTTGAGTAATTCAAGTTTCTCTTCTTCCATTACTCTTTTGTACTCAAACGGCATCACCTTAATAAACTGGGATAAATAAACATCCCACTCATCTAGTATTTTTTTGGCTTTTTTACTATTGGTATATTCGTAATGTTTGGTGATTAATTCTTTCAATTCTTTTATATCGACAAGTTCGTCCACTAGGGTTAATTCTACCATTCCCATGTTGCAGAAATAATCAAAATCACCACCTTCATTCAACACGTAAGCAATCCCACCGCTCATACCGGCAGCAAAGTTTCTACCTGTTTTACCAAGTACAACGGTTCTTCCTCCTGTCATATATTCACAACAGTGATCACCGACACCTTCAATTACAGCTGTTGCCCCGCTGTTCCTGACACAGAAACGCTCACCGGCCACTCCACTAATATATACCTCTCCTTGTGTTGCTCCATAAAGGACGGTATTACCGATAATAATATTCTTATCTGCCTGGTAAGAAATACCTTGAGGAGGTACAACAATAATTTTTCCACCGGATAAACCTTTTCCCAGGTAATCATTAGATTCCCCTTCCAGGCGGAAAGTAATACCCCTAGCTAAAAAAGCTCCAAAACTTTGCCCGGCTGAACCATTGAAGGTAATATTTATTGTATCTTCTGGAAGTGCTTCCAGCCCGTGTTTCTTAGATACTTCTCCCGATAGCATGGCCCCGGTGGTACGGTCAATATTTCGAATTGTTTTCGTAATATTGACTTTTTCTTTTTTCAATATAGCTGGTTGAGCTTCCTTGATAAGCTCCCGATCCAGTACATCGTCTATATCGTGCTTTTGCTTTTTACTATGAAAACGACCATATTTTTTAGCTTCTTCAGGCACATAGAGTAATTTTGAAAAATCCAGGTTTTTAGTTTTCCAATGCCCCATGTCTTCTCTCAAGGTAATAAGGTCTGGTCTTCCTATAATATCATCAAATTTAGTATACCCGGCTTCAGCTAATAATTCCCTTACCTCCTCGGCTATAAATCTCATATAGTTAACCACGTATTGGTAATTTCCAATGAATTTTTGTCTTAATTCGGGACGTTGGGTTGCAATACCTACGGGACATGTATTAAGATGGCACTTACGCATCAGGATACACCCCAGGGTAACCAAGGCAGCGGTAGAAAAACCAAATTCATCTGCTCCTAGCATTCCACATAGAATAACATCCCATCCCGTCT
>CAZOSQ010000228.1:0-5967 GCA_964582245.1 uncultured Bacteroidales bacterium
AAATCAGGATCGTTGATACCATAGTTTTTGACAGCCCTTTTGGAGGAATTTCAAAAGAGGAATTCACCTATGTTTTTGTAAAAGACCCGGAAAATAACCGGGAGCGGGTGGTATTAAAAAAACTTACCCTGGAGGTAACGCCTTACATGGATATCATCGAGGTGGATTTTGAGGTGGAACTGCCTGGAGAACTGCCGACTACCGATGGTTATATAGTTTGTTATTATAGTACGAATTACCTGTTTAACATCGATGCGGAATATTTGAGTTATAAAAAAGTCCAAGGCATTCATGAGGAGGTAGATTTTAATTTTAGTAATATTACCCTGCTAAACAATACTTTTTCTATGAACGGTGCTATCATGTTCAATTATCACATGGTAAATAACACCCATTCACAGATGGAGCTTGACCAAATTCAAGGATATTTATCGAAAGACAGTATTTTGAACACTGCTGAAGACTTACAAGAATCAATCCCCGGCCGCATTCTACCCCCTTTAACTACTGTAGATATTGATTTTGGGATCAACTTTGAGAGAATATCTCCGGGAGATTACTACTTATTCTTAAAGCCCCAGTCATACAAGCATGTGGATCAAAATTCCACGAACAACCTTGCGAGATTTCCAATAACCTTGGTTGACGGAGAAGCATGATGGAATCTTACCAATGTAGATGTGAAAGATTCACTGACACTGGGCGAAAGTTTCACCTCTACCTTGCACATTGAACACATCAACAACAATTTACTCAATGAATACCTGGGGATTGATGTTTTCCTGTCCCACGATAACAAAAAAGACCCGTTTGATAAAAGATTACGTGCTTCTTCCTATTACATCTATCATGATTTAAATTCCCTGGAAGCATATCCAAAATCCTCTTATGATCATGAGACAATAGCAGGATTGGAATATGACAAGGCAGGAACGGCTTACTTGATATATGAAATTAGCCAAAGATACGGTATGCCAAAAGGCACTAATCAAAACACGCAAATAATAAAAGAAGTCTACTTAAAGCCTTCCGTTAGCGATCTTAGTGTAACCTTGGAGAATGCCTTTCCAGATTCCATCAACGTTTCCGATTATCAAAACCTACGATATTCATTTTCCAAGACAGGTCAATCCGATATTTATAAAACATCGGTAGGGCTTTTCATATCTGATGATAATCTTTTCGATCCATACGATGTATTTTTAAGTGCAAATGGGTACAACCAAGTTAAATCGGGGAATATAAGCGATGAATTTTCTTTCAAGATATCAAAAAATCAACCTTCAGGAGACTACTACCTACTATTGGTAGCCGATTTTGATAATGCGATTTCCGAAACGGACGAAACAAACAACATTGCGGCTATACCCGTAAAGATTCAAAATGACGATTATCCCGGTATGCCCGATTATGAGATGGTTCCTTATTATCCCGGCGATTCCGTTGAAATACCCTTAGATGTTTCCGAATCCAATTCTTACCGATACACCCCGGAAATTTTCCTGAATATTAAGAACAAAGGGGATGCTTCCTACACTGGATTTAGCAGAACAATAACTTATTACCTGGGCAATAGCCCCGTACTGGAAAATAGAAACTTAGAATCCTCATCTATTAATGGATTTGGGGTCATTGCACCAGGCGATACTACTACTATTAGTTTTTATCTTAACGAGATAACAAAAATTGAAGTCCCGGGTAGTTACTATCTTTTTGTTGAAATAGATCCTAATAACCGAATCCCGGAATGGGACAAAACAAATAATATGTACGGTCCCATAAAAATGAATCTCGTGGAAAAGGACGCTGATATTTATGACGCCGCTTATACAAATGTATCATTGAGTACGGATACTGTCCAGGTAGGAAAAAGCTTTGATTTATCCATAGATGTGGTTAATACAGGAGGGCATGATATAGGATCTGTAGCAGGGAGTTCAGTTTATTTGTTAAAGGATACTGCTGACTTAACTAATTACAAGGAAATTGGATATCTGTCTAGCCATAGTTTAAAAGCCAATGAAACCTACACTCGTTTTAATACCATTAACATAGATCCAATGACTCCTGTAGGGGATTGGTATTTATACATCCGGCATAAACCTTCGATTGCTTTTCCCGAGTACAACACGGAAAACAACCAGGTATTCAAAAAAATAGTGATCATTGACACGATTGGCATAAAACCTGCAAATTTAAAAGCACTTGAATTATCAGGCTTGCCTGCAGCGACCAATGCCATTGACACCAACTTTAGTTATAGTATATTGTTCACCAACAACGGGGGCATAGATTTAGAGTGGGCCGATTACTGGTTTAACCTCTATTTTTCTAAAGATACCATTCCGGATGCGCTTGATCTAAAATATTATTCAAACACCAAGGGGGCTTCAGTAGAGATTTTAAGCGGCGATACAGTGGCATTCAATTATTCGCTTTATATTAACAAGGCGATGAACGGCCCTTACTACATGATATTAGATCTTGATACGAGACACGAGGTGAATGAATCCGATGAAACAGATAACCGTATAATTGTCCCCATGGAAATAAGAGGGGTTACTGTTGAACCGCCGGTTATTTTATCGGATGCCTTCCTGTTATGTGGCGCCGGAAATATCCAGGTAAAAATGGATCCCTTGGAAGAAAACGAAAGATACTATTGGGTAAATGAAACCCAGGGTGCACAAAAAATGTATACAAAAGATACCCTGGTTGAGTTTTATGTGTCATCACCTTCTAGTTTATTTCATGTTTGTATCGACTCGGCAGGGTATAAAAGCAAAAAAGATACGGTTAAAATTACAATGACTCCTCAATTTGATGCCCAACCCGAATATCGATACGATGTTTTGAGCCTTACCAGCAAAATAAATACCTATAATTACAAGTGGTATAAAAACAGCATTCTTCTTGATGGTGAAAATACTTATGAAATACCTTACAGGGAGAAATATGGTACCGGCAATTACTATGTGGAATATTCCGGTGGATGCGAAGGTACAATTGAATTTGGTGAGGTTGGGTTTTCTCAACCTACCACGGCGCAAGATGTCCAACATTGTGGAAATGAAAGTGTGTCTTTCTTGGCCGCACCTAAACATAATTCAGTAAAGTACCAATGGTATTCACCCGATACTACTTACTTGGGAACTTCTGAAGATGATACATTTGAAGCAAATGTTCAAGGCAGTGGAACTTATTTCGTGGCAGTAGATTCAATGAACAACATAAGCGAGATCACTCCTTTTAATGTCTTAATTAACTATAAACCTATCGTTTCCTTGCACATAGAAGATGATTATATTTACGTAGTTGATACATCGGGTAATGAGCTTTACTATGAATGGTTTATTGATGGAAAAAAGGTCGATTCATTGAGCAATAAAAGCCAAATTAATATACCCAATTCCAATGATGTAAAGGTGATCGTCAGTACGGAATTTTGTGATACCGAAATTAAAGTTCCCCTGGATATTCAAAAATACAGTATCGTAAAAACCGATGATTTCATCGTATACCCGAATCCTGCGAGCAATACTCTTAACATTAAAAGTTCAAATGGAGCGGTTGGTTATTCATACCATCTCATAAACGTAACCGGGCAGGTAGTCATGAAAGATTCTGTACATGAAAATCTAAAATCTTTAGATGTTTCGTCATTAACTCCTGGAGTATACTTGATCAATATCAATCATGGCAGAAGCAATTTTAATTATAAATTCATTAAACAATAGGCTTCAACATTAAAGTAAACAGCTTTCATCCCTTCCCGGGCGAAAGCTGTTAAAATATTTCCTTCATAATGTCTTCATCACCTAAGGTCGGCATTGGAATGAGATGCGAATGGCCATCATCATATAGGGTACCTGTATGTTTTTTTATCTTGTAAAAGGACTTCTGATGTTTTGAAGTAACGATTATGTCATAATGATCATCTTCCTCTCGGATTCTCATGTCTGCATCGTAATTTTCCACTTTCAAAGAACCAACATCGGGGCTTTTATTTATAGCATCCACGACAAATTGAAATTTCTCTTTGTTTTCCCCTTCTAATCTGAATATGGGTGCCTTTGTTTGTAAGGATCCGGATGGATTTGAAAAAATATCATAATATACCCTTTCCCCAATAAGAGAAACGAAGATGTTGTAACAAAAAACCGAATTCCTCGGAAGAAATTTAATTGGGTGAAGAAAAGAAACCATTACCTCCTTGCTATTTGCTTTAATTTTAACTTGGGCAAAATACCCCGGGTCTATATCTTCATCCACTAGTTCCAAGGCTAATTGTATAATACGATCCTTTCCCAGCCTAATGATCTTTTCTACTTCTTTTGTCATTTTCCTTTTAATTATATAGTTTATAAAACATCGTTTTTAGAATTATATATGGGATATTCATACATTGGCAAGATAAAATAATAACTCGTAAAAATCGTATTCTCAAGGAAAATACCTAGAATATTCTTTGGTAAGGAACCTTACTGCTTCAACATAAAAATCCTTATCTTTGATGAAATATTCCAAATTTGAAGGAAATGGCGTGGATAGGTTTGAAAATTAGTAACTATTTAAATAATAAGCATGTGCCGTAAGATTTTTAAAATTAATTTTTCACGAAAAGAAGATATAGGTAAAATACTGGGTGAAATGTTAATAATCACGGGGAATCAGGAATCTTTTTTAAAAAGTACAGGAGATAATATGACTTATCAATGGGTCTTCCACCCGTTAGAAATCCCTACTCCCTACAGGATAGACGAACACGGGCACGCAAAAAACATATATATAAAAGAAGTAGGCTTGAATGTCAATGAGGATGTGTTTTATTTTGTTAAAAAGGTTCTAGGTTTCGGATTGCAGGAGCAGCTTGATAAGGTAATTTATAACATTGGAAATTTACAAAAAAAATTGAAATCGGTTTGGGTTGACACGGAAACCATTTTTGGATCAGACTATGCAGCCATACTGGCCATACTCGACATTCATTACTTACCGGGGTATACGTGGTTTATTAAACAACTGTACCAAGATGATCTTGATCATGAAATCCTGCAAATCGAAGCCGTAGAAGCACTACTTGAAAAACATGGTTATCGTGAAGAAACCTTAAACCATTTGATAGAATTGGCTTCACGCACACAAGCAGGGATGGAAACTTTGTGGATATGCAGCGAAAAGCAGGATTTTGCAGGATATTTAAAAAATAACAATAAATTTGAATGGTTTAAAAATCGAATTGAAGAAGCGAAGGTTTATGAAGGTATGGAAGAGGATAAAGATACTGTATTCGATAATATTGCATCCAACCTCACAGAATAATATTTACTCATATATAATTTAATTAAAATAAAAAGGATTAAAAATGAATTTTGGTGTATCAACAAGCTATTTTAAATTAGAAATCGAAGGGATAGAATGTTCTGAAATTAGGGAGATACGGGGTTTTGATCTTTTTTCACCGGATAGTGAAAAGGCTCGCAACAACCATAGCAGAACCTATACCACGGAAATGACCTTAACCCGCAAATTCACGGATTTGGGCTTTTTTAATTGGTTAAACAACAACAAGATGACCCATGAAGTAACGAAGAAAAATGGAAAACTCTCGTTTATTACCCCGGATAACGAGGAAATAATCTCTTTTAAACTAGAAGGATTATTTCCATTGGTATGGCATGGTCCTTCATTGATGAAAGGCACTAATTGGGGGCCTGACCAGGCCACGGAAGAAGTTATCCTGGCCGTCGAAAAAATCTCGCAGGTGTAACAGCAATATATCAAGGAAAAGCCCCCCTTGTTTAATATGTGATTTCAACGAACTTTATTATCGTTGGTGTGTTTTGAAGGCTATTAATACCAGCACTACCTAATTTATAAAAAATAGAGTAACTTAGAGATCTATAAACGAACACGACAATACAATGCAAACAATTTTAGGAGCTGGAGGATCAATTGGTATTGAAC